>JAVXWR010000620.1:0-10194 GCA_032230725.1 Actinomycetota bacterium | reverse complement strand
CCTATCAGCGGCTGTTCTCGCGGCTCGGTCTCGAGATCCAGATCGTCTCGGCGATGTCGGGGGCGATGGGCGGCTCGGCGTCGGAGGAGTTCCTCGCTCCGTGCGAGACCGGCGAGGACACCTACGTGCGTTGCCTGGAGTCGGGCTACGCGGCGAACGTCGAGGCGGTGACGACGCCCGCGCCGCCGGAGAAGTCGATCGCCGACAAGCCCGAGGCGGTCGTCTACGACACCCCGGACACCCCGACGATCGACACGCTCGTCGCGCACGTGAACTCGCTCGGGCTGGGCCGGACGTTCACCGCGGCGGACACCCTGAAGAACGTCATGGTCAAGACGCGGATGCCGGGCAGCTCGGAGTGGTCGCTGCTCGGGGTCGGGGTGCCGGGTGACCGCGAGGTCGACATGAAGCGCCTCGAGGCGGCCGTCTCGCCGGCCGCGGTCACGCTGCTCGAGGACGCCGACTTCACCGCGAACCCCTTCCTCACCAAGGGCTACATCGGGCCGGTGGGCCTGGCGAAGAACGGCGTGCGCTACCTCGTCGACCCGCGCATCGTCACGGGCACCGCCTGGGTCACCGGCGCCGACGAGCACGGCCGCCACGTCGTCGACCTCGTCGTCGGCCGCGACTTCACCCCCGACGGCACCATCGAGGCCGCCGACGTCCGCGCGGGCGACCCCTCGCCCGACGGCGCCGGTCCGCTCGTCGCCGCCCGCGGCATCGAGATGGGCCACATCTTCCAGCTCGGCCGCAAGTACGCCGACGCGCTCGGGCTCACCGCCGCCGGCGAGGACGGCAAGCCGGTGACGGTGACCATGGGCTCCTACGGGGTCGGCGTCTCCCGCGCGGTCGCCGCGATTGCCGAGCAGCACGCCGACGCCAAGGGCCTGGTGTGGCCGCGCGAGGTCGCGCCCTTCGACGTGCACCTCGTGATCGCCGGCAAGGACGTCGCGCAGACCGAGGCCGCCGAGACGATCGTCGCCGGTCTCGCCGAGGCGGGCCTCGAGGTGCTCCTCGACGACCGCAAGGCCACACCCGGGGTGAAGTTCGCCGACGCCGAGCTGATCGGCGTGCCGACCGCGATCACCGTCGGGCGCGGCCTGGCGAAGGGCGTCGTCGAGGTGACCGAGCGGGCGACCGGGGAGCGGCGCGAGGTCGGGGTCGACGAGGTCGTCGGGGCCCTGACCGGCGCTTCCTGACCGTCAGGCCCGTGAGCGCCGCTCCAGCCTCACGCTGACCGCGAAGACCACGATGCCGATCAGCGGCAGCACCGCGCCCACGGCCGCCGGGGCGTCGAAGCCCAGCCCCGCCGCCAGGACCGCCCCGCCGAGCGCCGCGCCGAGGGCGTTGGCGACGTTGAAGGCGGAGTGGAAGCTCGCGGCCGCCAGCGACGGGCCGTCGGCGGCGAAGTCGATGAGCCGCCCCATGAGCGCGGGGCCGGCCGACATCCCGACGAAGCCGAGCGCGAAGAGCCCCAGCGTCGCCGTGACCTCGTGGTGGGCGCCGACGGTGAAGGCGACGAGCACCGCGGAGTAGACGACCAGGGCGATCGCGATCGTCGCCCGGGGTGCGCGCTCGGCGAACCGGCCGCCCGCGACGTTGCCCGCCGTCATGCCGATGCCGAGTGCACCGAGCAGCAGGGGCACGGTCGCCGTCGAGACCCCGGCCTGGTTGGTGAGGATCGGGCTGATGTAGCTGTAGACCGCGAACAGGCCGCCGAAGCCGGCCGCGATGACGCCGAGGGTCAGCCAGACCTGCGGGCGGGTCAGGGCCGTCATCTCGCCGCGCAGGCTGCCGTGGCCGTCGGTGGGCGGGTTCGGGACGAGCGTGGTCACGGCGAGCACCGTGAGCAGCGCGATCGCCGTGACCGCCACGTAGGCGCTGCGCCAGCCGAAGGTGTCGCCCAGCCAGGTCGCGGCGGGGACGCCGACGATGTTGGCGATGGTCAGCCCGAGCATGACCGTCGCGAGGGCCCGCGCCCGGCGCTCCGGGGGCACCAGCGACGAGCCGAGGACGGCCGCCGCGCCGAAGTAGGCGCCGTGGGGCAGGCCGGCGAGGAAGCGCAGGCCGACGAAGGGGATGAAGGACGGGGCGAGCGCGGAGAGCGCGTTGAAGACGACGAGCGCGACGGCCAGGGCGAGCACCAGCCGCTTGCGGGGCCAGCGGGCCCCGAGCAGGGTGATCAGCGGGGCGCCGACCACCACACCGAGGGCGTAGGCGCTGATCGCGGTGCCCGCCGTCGGGATCGAGACGCCGAGGTCGGACGCGAAGCCGGGCAGCACGCCCATGCTCGCGAACTCGGTGGTGCCGATCGCGAGCCCGCCGAGCGAGAGCGCGGCCAGGCTGACCCCGGCGGGTACGCGCCCGAGAGGGGTCCGGCTGGTCGTCGACCCCGACGCTGTCGTCTCGGGGGACTCGACGGATGTGCTCACTTCGGTGGCCTCCGGGGTCACGGTGTGGGGATGAGATCGATCGTCCCCTCTGGTCGCTTTTCCTCGTCATCCGAGCATAATGAGGCCGTGAGCATCGTGCGAGGCGACGAGGGCAGCGAACGCTGTGAGCCGTATCGCGCCCGGGTCGACCGGTGGCGCACCAGCGCGAGCGTGCTCGACGAGGTCCGCCGCTCCCCGGGCCTGACCCGCGTCGAGCTGGCGGCGCGCCTGAACCTGTCCAGCGCGACGACGACGGAGACCGTCGCCCGGCTGCGCGACGCGGGTTGGCTCGCGGAGGAGCGGGCCCCGGTGAGCGGGCGCGGCCGGCCCACGACGTGCCTGCGCCCGGCCCCCGACGGCCCCCGCGTGCTCGCGCTCGACCTGCGCCACGAGGACTGGCGCCTCGCGGTCGCGGGTCTCGACGGGGTCCCGACGCTGCTGTGCTCCGGCCGGCGCCTCGAGGACCTCCCGCTGCAGCCGGCGCACGCGATCGGTGCCGTTGCCGCCGGGAGCCGGCCGCTCGCGCTCGGGCTCGCCGCCCCCGCCCCGCTCTCCGACCGCGTGTTCGTCCGGGCCACCGAACTGGACTGGGAATCGGTGCCCTTCGAGGAGCTCGTCGCCGGGCTGGGCGAGCCCACCATCCCGGTGCTCCCCGGAAACGACGCCACCCTCGCCGGGCTCGCCGAGGCCCGCACCGGCGCTGCCGCGGGCGCGGCCACGGCGCTGTCGCTGACCGTGGAGGTCGGGATCGGCGGGACGCTGCTGCTCGACGGGCGCCCACAGCTCGGCGCGCACGGGGCCGCGGGGGAGTACGGCCACATGCCGTTCGGGGATCCGGCGATCCCGTGCGCGTGCGGCGCGCGGGGGTGCTGGGGGCCGGAGCTCGACGGCCGCGCCCTCGCCCGCCACCTCGGACTCGGCCCGCCGTCGGACCCGCGCACGTTCGCCGTCGAGGTCTGCGACCGCGCCGACGCGGGCGACGACGCCGCGGCCCGGGCCGTCGCACGGGTGGCGGGCGCGCTGGGCCGGGGGGTGGCGGGTCTGGTGAACGCGCACGACCCGGACGTCGTCGTCCTCGGCGGCCTCGCCCCGCGCTTCCGGGGGCCCGCCTTCGACGAGGCCTTCCGCTGCGGGCTGATGGCCTACCGTCGCGCCGACCCGACCCCGGTGCGCGACGCCGTCCACGGCGACGACGCCCCCCTGTACGGCGCGGTCGCGCTGGCCCTCGACGAGGTGACGAGCGCGGAGGGCCTGGCGCGGGCGGCGACATGAGCAACGGGAGGGCGGGCTGCTGACCCCGTCGGCGGTGGTGCGGGCCCCCACGACCGGCCTAACGTCGCGGGCGTGGCGACGGAGCGGGATCTCGACGCCGCCCGGGCCCGGTTCGTGCGCGGCGGCCGGTCGGCGCTCGCGCCCGACGAGGTCCGCGCCGAGGTCCTGGCCTCGTGGGAGCGCTCCGGCGCCGCCGAGGGGCCCGCCCCGTTCGTCGGCCACCACGACGGCGGCCCGCTGCTCGACGCGGCCGACGCCGTCCTCGGGGCCTTCGCGGCCGAGCATCCCGACGCCGGGTGCGCCGTCGGCCTGGTCGCCGAGGACGGCACCCTGCGGCTGCGCCACGACACCGCCACCGCGCCGGTCGAGCTGCTCGAGGCCGCGTGGTGGGTCCCGGGCCACCGCCACGACGAGCCCACGACGGGGACGACGGCCGCCGCGCTCGTCCGCCACACCCACCGGCCGGCGGTCGTCGAGGGCCCGGAGCACCTGCACCCCGCGCTGCGACCCCTGCGCGAGGCCGCGGCGCCGGTGACCCTCGGCGCGCACCGGGCGGCGGTCGTCGTCGTCACCCACGCCTCCGAGGGCGGCGGGACCGCCCTGGCGCTCGCCCGGATGCTCGCGGCCCACGTCGTCGAGCACGAGGAGCGCGCCCGGCACCGCCGGGTGCTCGCGGTGCACGACGCGACCGCGGCGCTGCGCTCCGACGGCGTGCCGTGGGTGCTGGCCGTGGCCGACGACGACCTCTGGGTCGGGCGCGGGGTCCAGGCCCTCGTCCCACCCGACCAGCAGTCGCTGCACGACCTGCTGACCGCGAGCGTCCTGCTCGACGAGACCGGCGGCGCCCGGCACGTCGACCTCCCGTCGGGACGCTGTGCCGAGGTCCGGGTCCACGAGGTGCGCAGCGACGACGGCGAGGTGCTCGGCGCGATCCTGGGCGGGACGCCCGTCGAGGAGCACGTCCCGGCGGGCGGGACGACGACCGCGGCGCGCGAGGCCCGCCGTCGTCAGGGCTCGCACGTGGCGCCGACGGTGCGCCGTGACTTCGCCGCCGACCTGCACCGCGGCCCGTCGCCCGAGGCCTCGGAGGAGGCGCGGCTGCGGGCCAACCAGGAGCTGTTCAGCCCGTACGTGCGGGCCCGCCGCGACGCCACCGCGACGCTCTCGCACCGTCGCCACCTGCTGCTCGTGGGGGAGACCGGGGTCGGGAAGCGGACGCTGGCCCGTGAGCGGTTCGCTCACCTCTTCCCGCGGGGGACGTCGACGACGGTCGACTGCGCCACCCTCGGCGAGCACCCCGCGCCCGGCGACGACGGCCTCGTCGGCGACCCCGGCGGCGAGGGCCACCTGGTGCTGCTCGACGCGGTCCACGCGCTCACCCCGCGCACCGCCCGCCGGCTCGACGAGGCGCTGCGCCCGCTGACGGTGCTGCCGGGTCGGGTGGTCGTCGTCGGGTGCCTCGACAGCGCCTCGGTCGACGCCGGCCGGCCGTACGGGCTGCTGCTGCGCCACTTCCACGAGACGGTCCGGGTGCCGGCGCTGCGCCACCGCACCGACGAGCTCGCCGAGATCGCGCGCTCGGTGCTGCGCTCGACCAGCGGGGCCCGGTCGCTGCGGCTGTCCCACCAGGTGGTCCGCGTCCTCGAGGGCTACTCGTGGCCGGGCAACATCGCCGAGCTCGAGGACGTGCTGCGCTACGTCGTGGCCCGCAAGCCGGTCGGGGTGGTCCAGGCGCCCGACCTGCCCGCGTTCTGTTTCACCAGCGCCCCGCGCCTGACGATGCTCGAGACCGCCCAGGCCGACGCGATCATCCACGCGCTCTACGAGACCCGCGGCAACCGCTACAAGGCCGCCGCGATGCTCGGGATCGCCCGCTCCTCGCTCTACCGCAAGATCGACGCGTTCGGGATCAGCTACATCGCGTGAGCGCACCTCACGACGGGGGCAGGGGGTCCCACCCGGGCAGCGTGAGCGACGACCGCGTCCGGTCCGGAGGCGGGAGCGGGATCGCACCCGGGTCGACACCGCGGACGTCGATCGAGCCGCCACCCGGCTCGTCGTGCCGGTCTCCGGACTCGGGCGACTCCCGGGGGTGAGGGGTGCTGCTCACCGGGCGAGGGCCGGTTGCTGGTCGGCGGCGGGCCGTCCCAGGTGGTCATCGACGTCCAGCGCCTCGAGACGGCCCCGCAGGACGTCGGCGTTCCCCACCGCCGTCTCGAACTCGGCGAGCCAGCGTCCCACCGCCGCGACGGTCGCGGTGATGGCCTCCTTGGTGGCCTTCTGCCGCCGATCACCGTCGGCGAGAATCCTGGCGCGGCGGTCGGGCAGGGCTCTGACCTCCGAGACGACCCGGAGCGCAGCCACCACCGCGACGACCAGGAGGACGACACCGACGACCAGAGGGCCGTCGAGGATGCTCAGGATCCCGAGCGCGGTCGCCAGCAGGGCGACGAAGCCGGTCGCCCACGCCGACCCGGCGAGCCGGACGCCGGCGACCTCCGCCGCGGTGCGGCGTGCGTGGTGCTCGTGGGCACCGGCGTGTAGTGCGCTGATCCTCGTGCTCTCGTCGAGCACGCCGTGCCAGCCGTCGTGCCTGATCATGATGCCTCGGGGGTGAGCCTCGCGAAGGCCGGCCTCGATCCGGTCGGTCGCGGCGATCGCCCAGGGACGGGACACGGCCACCGCGAGCCGTCGGGTGGAGGGCGGCGCGACCGTGTCGTCGTCGAGGGCGGCGTCGCCGAGCAGCGAGAGGAAGTCGGCGGTCGCGTCCGGTGATGCGGCGCCCGCGCGCGACCGCCGGGCCGCCTCGACGTCGCCGTCGTGCTCGACGACCGCCTCGAGCTCGGCGGCGCGGAGACGCAGCGGTGCCTCCTCCCGGTCGAAGTCCGTGGTGAGACGCTCGAGCACCGCGTCGACCCGGGGCTCGAGGTCGGGATCGGGTCCGTGCCCGTCCCCGAGCACGGTGTCGAGGAACTCGACGGCGTGCGCGAACACGGTCGCCCGGGCGGAGAGGGCGGCGAGGCGGGGCCAGTCGGGCGAGTACTCCCGCAGTGCGGGGGAGTCGGGCGCCGGGGTGCGCAGTCCCTCGAACGTCGTGACCCACCGCTCGACCTGCCTCCCGACGAGGCGCTGCTGCGCTCCGAGGACGGTGATCCACCGCCGGACGGTGTCGGCGACGCGGGCCCGCGCCGCCTCGGCGAACAGTCCCGTCGTCGTCGCGTCGAGCACGATCCGGAACTCGGGGACGAGAGCCTCCGGCTCCAGGTTCGCGAGGTAGTGCTCGACCCACCGCGCGACGGCCGCGTCGCGGCGCTGCCGTTGGAGGACGAGGAGGAAGAACAGGGCCGACTTGTCCCGATCCCGGGTCAGCGCCTCGCCGACCGCCCGCCGCCCGAGCTCGTGATCGTCCCGGAGCCAGGCGCCGAGGCCGACCAGTGCCGGAGCCAACCAGTAGTGCGGCGTCGTGAGCATCAGCTCTTCGGAGAGCTCGCGGACGGTCACCGGGCGGACGAGGCCGGAGTCCATCGCCTCGAGCATCCCGACCGCGCTCCGACGGACCGCGTCGTAGTGCCCGAAGTCGCGCTGGAGGAGCTGGCGGACCTCGATCAGCTTCGTCTGGGCCAGCGTCCGGTGCTGGGCCAGCTCGGCCCGGCGCGAGAACGACGCGAACTCGTCGCGCAGTTCGGCGATCGTCGCCTGCGTGGCCTGCTGTTCCTCGCCGAGCGACTCGATCGCGTGCTCGAGCGTGCCCACCGCGGTCTGGACGGCCATCACCTGGGAGCCCACGGTCGTGATCTCGCTGCTGACCACGTTCAGCTGCCGCCGGACCGAACCGAGATCGACCTCGCTCATGGACCCCCACCCCCGCGCCGGACGAGCCCCCACACCGGTGTCGCCCGCCGGTGGGCCGGCGGACGTCTCGGCGCATCATCTCCGACCCTCTGCGACGGCGGCATGCTCCGAACGGGCGCACGCCTGCGGCGTTCGGGGGGTGATGCCGCGAGTGCCGTGCCCGCCGGCCGTGCCGTGCCCGCCGGTCGGACGCGCGGAGCGCACCCGGTGTCCCAGGATCGGGACGGCGAGCGCCGGCCGGGCGGGCGGGCGGCGTCGGATGGTCTCGATATCGGACAGTCCGGTTGTGTCCTGCGCCACTAGCGTCGGTCGGGTCGCAGCGCAGCCACGGAGGTCCCACGCATGAAGGCACTTGTCTACCACGGTCCCGGTTCCAAGGCCTGGGAGGACGTCCCGGACGCCCGCGTCCAGGAGTCCACCGACGTCGTCGTGAAGGTCGACACCACCACGATCTGCGGGACCGATCTGCACATCCTGCAGGGCGACGTCGCCGCCGTCACCGACGGACGCATCCTCGGGCACGAGGCGGTCGGGACGGTCACCGAGATCGGCGACGCCGTACGCGGCTTCGCGGTGGGCGACCGCGTGCTCGTCCCGGCGATCACCAAGTGCGGACGCTGCGAGTACTGCCAGCGCGGGATGCCCTCGCACTGCCAGACCGTCGGCGGCATCGGCTGGATCTTCGGCCACCTCATCGACGGCACGCAGGCCGAGTACGTCCGGGTGCCCTACGCCGACACCTCGCTCTACGCGGTGCCGGACTCGGTCACCAACGAGCAGGCGATCTTCCTCGCCGACTCGCTGCCGACGGGCTACGAGGTCGGGGTCCTCGCCGGTGGGGTCCGGCCCGGCAACACCGTCGCCGTGGTCGGCGCGGGCGCGGTCGGTCTCTCGGCGGTCCTCACGACGGGGCTGTGGGGCGCCTCGAAGGTCATCGCGATCGACTCGAACAAGTTCCGCCTGGAGAAGGCGATCGAGTTCGGCGCGACGGACGCGATCGAGGTCGGGCCGGGCACCGTCTCCGACGTCGTCGCGCTGACCGACGGCCTCGGGGTGGACGTGGCGATCGAGGCGGTCGGCTACCCGGAGACGCTGCTGACGGCCGCGTCGCTCGTGCGGCCCGGCGGGACGATCGCCAACGTCGGTGTCCACGGCACGCCGGTGGAGATCCCGATGCAGGACATGTGGATCTCGAACGTGACCCTGACCATGGGTCTGGTCGACACGGTGTCGATCCCGACGCTGCTGAAGATGGTCGCGGGCGGGCGCATCCCGGCCGAGAAGATGGGGACCCACACCTTCACCTTCGACCAGTTCGACGAGGCCTACGACGTCTTCGGCAACGCGGCCGCGAACCTCGCGCTGAAGGTCGTCATCACGCCCTGAGCCATCACCGAAGGATGATCAGCAGCACGTCACGCAGGTCAGCCACCCCCGGGCGCTGCGTGGCGTGCTGCTGATCAGGTGGGTGCCGTCGTCAGGGTGGCCCGGCTGCCTCGCGCAGCGCGTCCGCGACCCGTTCGACCGCGGCACCCGCCGGACCCGGCGGTCGCGCGAGCACCACCCGGCGGTCCTCCCGGGCGCCGCCGCGCACGGGCAGGGCCACGACGCCGGCCGGGAGGGTCCCGACGAGGCTCGACGGCACCGTCGTGATCCCGTGCCCGCCCGCCACCAGCGCGAGCTTGGCCAGCCAGTCGCGCACCGTGTGCGCGACGCGCGGACGCTCGGCGAGGCCGGGCCAGACGCCCATGGCCCCGCTCCCCTCGGGGCCCGCGATCCAGGACCGGCCACGCAGCTCGTCGAGGTCGACGGCGTCCAGGTGCGCCAGCGGATCGTCGGCGGGCAGGGCTACGCGCAGCGCCGCCTCCGTCAGCACCGTCGTCGGCAGCGGCGGCGACTCGGCGTCGAGCGGTCGGTAGGGCGGGGCCTGGGCGAGCAGGGCGAGGTCGAGGTTCCCGGACCGCAGGGAGCGCACCAGGGCGGAGGAATAGCCCTCGCGCGACACGACGGCGATCCCCGGGTGCGTGTGGGCCAGCAGGTCCAGGGCACGCGGGACGATGACCGCGCCCGCCGTCGCGAACCACCCGAGCCGGACCGTCGCGCGGTCGTCGGGCAGCCCGGCGAGCTCGCGGGCACCGGCCTCGAGCTGGTCGCGGACCGCGGCCGCCCGGCGTGCCACCAACCGCCCCGCCGCGGTGGGGCGGACGCCGGTGCGGTGCCGTTCGAGCAGGGGGCTCCCGGCGTCGCGCTCCAGGCCCGCGACCTGGCGGGACACCGCGGACTGGGTGTACCCGAGCGCGGTGGCTGCTGCGGTGAGCGTTCCCCGGTCCACGACCTCCCGGAACACCCGCAGCGCCGTCACCGACGCGTTCTCCAGGGACATGCCGACCACGCATACCACTGTTGCGCGATCTGCGCTGGTCGCATGGCCCGGACGTTCCTAGCGTGGGTGCCATGAGCAGGATCGCCCTCGTCACCGGCGCCACCCAGGGTCTGGGCCTGGCGCACGTCGACTGCCTCGCGCAGCGCATGGAGCCCGAGGACACCGTCTACATCAGCGGCCGGGACCCCGACCGGGTCTAGCGCGCCATCGCCTCGGTGCCGCCGGGCCGGGCGCGGGTGCGCGGCGAGCTCCTCG
>JAVXWR010000588.1:0-4343 GCA_032230725.1 Actinomycetota bacterium | reverse complement strand
TCGCGTTCGCCATCGTCGGCCTCGGCCTGGCGGACCCAGTTCCGCAGGGCTTCGTGGTGAACCCCGAGCTGCTGGGCGAGCTGGCGGAACGTCGGGCGCGGGTCGCTCGTCCGGTACGGGCGCACCGCACGCTCCCGCAGCTCGTCGGGGTACTTCTTCGGCGCTGCCATCGAGACTCCCTTCACGGCCACCCGGCCATGATCGTCGGTCTCCGGGCTACCGGGGGAACCTCACACGACTGCGTACGACACATTCATGGGCGCGGTCTGCGGGCCGGAGCACCACCGCATGGTCACCGATGCCCTCGGCCACTACGGGCTGGCCCGCGCTCAGCGGGAGTCGGAGTTCTTCTTCGCCGACGAGATGATGACCGTCCCCCACTGGACCTTCGACCAGGCCGACGCGAACCGGATCACGAGCCCCGTTCTCCTCGGCTACGGCGAGCACAGCCCAGCCATGACCCGTCGGCTCGTCGAGCGACTCGCCCAGATGCTGCCCGACGCCGACACCGCCGCCCTTGCTGAGGCCAACCACGCCGCACCACTGACCCACCCCTCGAGCCTCGCCACCATGATCAATCGCCACGCTCAGCGCAGGCTCTAGGGACCGCCGTGGGCGGATGCTGGTCCGCAGCCCCGTCGGCGGCAGGCCGACGTGGGGAACCTGAACCGACCTGGAGACGCGAATGATCACGGGCGCGCACGCCATCCTCTACAGCACCGACGCCGAGGCCGACCGACAGCTGCTCGGGGAGCTGCTGCGCACCCGAACTGTCGACGCCGGCAGCGGCTGGCTGATCTTCGCGCTGCCACCGGCGGAGATCGCGGTCCACCCCACCGATGGCCCTCCGCAGCACGAGCTGTACCTGATTTGCGAGGACATCGAGGCGGCCGTCGCCGAGCTCACCGAGCGCGGGGTGGTCACCGAGGGCGGGATCGCCGATCAGGGCTGGGGTCTCCTGACCACGATCCGGCTGCCCGGTGGCGGCCCGCTCGGGCTCTACCAGCCCCGCCACCCGATCGCGGCTGCGTGACGACCGCGGCGGGGTGGGGGGCGTCGGTTCTCATGCCGACGCCTGCCACTCCGACCACGCGCGAGAAGCTCCTCCATTGCTGCGCTGCCGACGCCGCTCGGCCTAGAGAGTGCTGACCAAGCCGCCGTCGATCAGGACGTCGGCTCCGGTGATGTTGCCGGCGGTCTCGGAGGCGAGGAGCAGCACGAGCTGGGCGACCTCGGCCGGGTGGGTGAAGCGGCCGGTCGGGGTACCGGCCACGGCGGCCGCCTTCACCGCGGCGGGGTCGGACCCCTGGGCCCGCCCGATGGTCTCGGCCACGCCGCCGGAGCCCAACCAGAGCGCAGTCTCGACGGGGCCCGGGCTGACGGTGTTGACCCTGACCCCCGAGGGACCCAGCTCCTTCGAGAGCGACTTGCTGAAGCTGCGCAGCGCGGCCTTGGCCGCCCTGTAGTCGATCACCCCGGGGTCCGGCAGCGTCGCGTTCACCGAGCAGACGGTGACGATCGCCGAGGGGCGCGACGGATGAGGTGGGGAACGGCGGCACGCGTCGCGCGACCGCCGACATCAGGTTCACCTCGAGAGCCCACTGCCAGTCGGCGTCGGTGACGTGGACGAACCCGTCCGCCCGGGGATGGACGCCGCCCACGTTGTTCACCAGCAGGTCGATGCCACCGAAGCGCGCCACGGCCTGGTCGACGAGCGTCTGGGTGCCGGCCGCGGTCGTCAGGTCGTCGAGGACGACGATCATCTCGCTCTCGTCGGCGAGGGCACTCAGGTCCGCGGAACCGTTCAGCGCGCCGGCGGCGACCTCGACGCCCTCCCGGACGAGTGCCCGCGCGATCTCGAGTCCGATGCCCCGGCCGGCGCCGGTCACCAGCACGCGGAACCCGCCCGCTCGGCGACACCGCCCTGCAGCGCGCTCTTCCCGACGCCCGGGCTCACCCACCAGGCCGATCACCACGGCGCCCAGGTGGGCTCCATCCACCCGCTCCACCAGCGACTGCAGCTCGTCATGGCGCCCGACGAGTCGCGTGCCCGGGGTGGTGGTCACGCCGTGCAGCATTCAGGTCCACGCCTTGCGCCGTCCAGCGTGCTCCGGGCCGCGGGCCTTGCCGCCCGTTGCGTTGCCTGGCTACGTTCCCCCGCCACGGGCACCGGCGCGCGGGAGTGGTGTGGATGCTGATCAAGAATCCTGCACGGCAGCTGGACTCCGGCTACCTGGACCGCACACCGATCTTCCAATTCGTGCTGCTGTCGCTGCTGTTCCCGATGTGGGGCGCCGCGGCCGGGCTGAACGACATCCTGATCACCCAGTTCAAGCACGTCTTCACCCTGTCCGACGCGGCGACGGCGTTCGTCCAGTCGGCGTTCTACGGCGGCTACTTCCTGATCGCCATCCCGGCGTCGCGCATCGTGCGGCGGACGTCGTACAAGGTCGGCGTCCTGATCGGCCTGTCGGTCTACATCGTCGGCTGCGGGCTGTTCTTCCCGGCCAGTTCGCTGGCGACCTACGGCATGTTCCTGTTCTGCATCTTCGCCGTCGCGATCGGGCTGAGCTTCCTGGAGACCAGCGCGAACACCTATTCGTCGATGCTCGGCCCGCGCCGGACCTCGACGTTGCGGCTGAACATCTCGCAGACCTTCACGCCGGTCGGCAACCTGATGGGCGTCATCCTCGGCAAGTACCTGATCTTCAGCACCGGGGACTCGATCCAGGCGCAGATGGACGCCGCGCCGACGCCCGAGGCGAAGCTCGCGCTCGGCCACGACCTGCTGCAGAACACGTTGCTGCCCTACAAGTTCATCCTCGTCGTCCTGGTCTGTCTGCTCGTGCTCTTCCTGATCACGGAGTACCCGAGAGGCAAGCCGGCGGGCGAGGCCGCGGAGCAGCCGGCCGGGCTGGCGGAGACGCTGCGGGTGCTGGGCCGCATCTCGCAGTACCGCAAGGGCATCGTCGCGCAGTTCCTCTACGTCGGCCTGCAGACCGCCGTGTGGTCGTTCACGATCCGGGTGGCCCTCGAGCTGTACCCCGGGATGAACGAGCGCCAGGCGACGAACTTCATGATCGTCGGGTTCTCCTGCTTCCTGGCCGGCAAGTTCGTCGCGAACGCCCTCATCGCGCGCTACTCCGCCGCCCGGGTGCTGGTCATCTACTGCGCCATCGGCGCAGGGCTGCTGCTCGTGGCCGCGTTCGGTCCGGCCGCGTCCGCCATCTGGTTCGTGATCGCCTCCAACCTCGTGATGGGCCCGTGCTGGCCGACGATCTTCGGACAGACCCTGGACACCATCCACGACAAGCGTTACCAGGAGACCGGCGGCGCGATCCTGGTGATGGCCATCGTGGGCGGAGCGGTCGTGCCGGTGGTCCAGGGCGCGGTGTCGGACGCACTCGGCTCCCTGCAGATGTCCTACGTGGTGTCAGCGGCCTGCTTCGTCGGGATCCTGCTGTACTTCCGCAGCAATCTGCGCCACCTCGGTCCCGACGACGCTCCGGAACCGGCAGTGCGGACGTCGGGGGAGGGCGGCACGGTGCAGACCGAGGACCGCCCGTGATCAGGGCCGGGCGTGGGCCCGGCCTTCCAGGACGCAGAGCGCCCCGGCGGTAGGACGGTCGCCGCTGCCGAGCATGCGGATCAGCGCGCGGAGCGCCCCCGAATGGTCGGTGTGGAGCGGATTCACCAGCCCCGCCGCGTGGGGGGCGGTCCGGATGAACCGCCCCGGTCCCGGCTGGATGACGGCGATCCCTCGTCGCTGCTCGAGCAGCGGGACCGGTTTCTGCTCCCCGATCTGGGCGGGGCGAGGCGCAGCATCGCGACGGCGTGGTCGAGGTCGAGCCACTCGTGCTCCGCGCCGAAGGCGATGAGCTCCTGGGTGCGGGCCAGGTAGCCGCGGAGTTCCGCGTGGGGCGCACGGAACACCGCGCGCCCGCCGGGCGAGCGCAGCTCGATCTCGACGACCCTGCCCGGCGTGGGCGTGTCGAGGGGGCGGAGGCGGACGTCGCCCTCACCGGCCGCCTCGATCAGGCCCTGGGCGAGGAGCCCGCGCGAGAACCGCCACACGACCTCGCGGGTGTGGACGGTCTGGAACGCGAGCGCCACGGCGTAGGGGTCGGGTCCGGCGTAGCGCAGCTCGACCTGGGCGGGCACCGGAGGTCGGTGGGCGCGCACGAGCTCGAGGATGACGGGAACGCGCACGAGGATGTCGTGTCGCATCGCACGGCCTTTCGCAGCAACGTCTGGTGGTCGAGCGGCGAGCGCTCCCCGGGGCCCGGAGCCGCTCGTGGGCTGGCGACGACCACGCGCGGGGCACACCCCGCGGCATCCGCAGC
>JAVXWR010000577.1:0-6231 GCA_032230725.1 Actinomycetota bacterium | reverse complement strand
GTGGACAATCCCCGGCCGGGCCTTGTCAGGCTCGTTCCGGGGAGTGCGGGTGTCATCGCGGCCTCCGGCAACCCGTGATGGTCGCCAGCCGGAGTCGTCGTCTACCGGCCAGCCGGAGGGGTCGCCGGCTGCGCGAGCCCGAGGGCGCCCCTCGGGACACGGCGCGGCGGATGGTGGCTACCTGCAATGGCCCGCCGACGCCGCACTCCTAGCCTTGCCTCGTGGCCTTGCGCTGCTTGATCGTCGACGACAGTCCGGGCTTTCTCGAGGTTGCCCGTACGGTGCTCGAACGGGAGGGGATGGAGATCGTCGGAGTCGCGTCGACCGGTTCCGAGGCTCTCCAGAGCGCAGCCGATCTGCATCCCGACGTGACGCTGCTGGACATCGATCTGGGGGCCGAGAGCGGCTTTGTCGTGGCGCGGTGGCTGGCCGACGATCCCGACCTCGACCCCGGGGCCCTGATCCTGATCTCGGCTCACGCACAGGAGGACATCGCCGACCTCCTCGACGCGAGTCCGGCCGTCGGGTTCCTGTCCAAGCCTGCGCTGTCCGCGACGGCGATCGAGAGGTTGGTCCGCGCGGCTGGTGGAGGTCACAACCGGCCTGGTGAGTCGCTTTGCTCCTGAGCCCGACGGACGGGAGATGGCGGCGGGGTGCAGCGCGGAGGTCCGCGGGCGCCTCGGCGTCTTCGCCCACGGGTCTTCCGAGAGATGTCTTGACCTGCTTCGATCGGTGTCAGGACCGGCCTTCTGGGGCGGGGCGTATTCCTTTCCGCGCCCGCTGCCGCGGGCACGCCGGCGAGGCGCCCCGGCGAGGTGATGGTGTGGCGTCCGCCGGAGTGGAGGCCCGATGGCCACCCAGTGGAGCGATGGGCTCGTCGCGGAACAGGACGCGCTACGCCGCGTGGCCACGCTCGTCGCGACAGGGGCACAGCCGGAGGCGGTCTTCGCCACGGTGGCCAAGGAGGTCGGCCGGCTGCTGGAGGTCGACACCACGATCCTGAGCCGTCACGAGTCGGACGGTACGCAGGTGTCCGTGGGTGCGTGGAGCAATACGGACGTCGCCGTCCCGTTTCCCGTCGGGACTCAAGTGCGTCTGGGCGGCCGGAACGTCGTGTCGATGGTCGTCCGGACGGGCCGCCCGGCGCGCATCGAGGACTACGCCGACGCCACCGGATCCCTGGCCCATGCAGCTCGCGGCTGGGGGCTCCGCTGCGCCGTCGGCGTGCCGATCGGTGTCGAGGGCCGGCTGTGGGGGGTCATCAGCGTGGCCTCCGGACGAGCACGGTCGATCCCGGCCGACACCGAGGCACGGCTTGCGGCGTTCACCGAGCTGGTCGCGACCTCCATCGCCAACGCCCAGGCCCGTGTGGAGCTGCGCCGGTTCGCCGAGGAGCAGGCCGCGTTGCGCCGGGTGGCGACGCTCGTGGCCCGGGCCGCGCCACCGGAGGAAGTGTTCGCCGCGGTCACCGCCGAGGTGGGCCGGGTGCTCGTCGCCGACATCGTCGTCCTGTGCCGCTATGAGGCCGACGGTGTCGAGACTGTCGTCGGCGTGTGGAGCAGCGCCGATGACCTGCCCGTCGCGGTCGGTACCCGCACGCGCCTCGACGGGCGGAACGTGAGCACCCGGGTGTTGCGCACCGGCCGGCCGGCACGGATCGACGACTACTCGGACGCCACCGGGCCCGTCGGTGTCTTCGCTCACGAGGTCGGCATCCGGGCGTCGGTCGGGGTGCCGATCAGGGTGGACGGCGGGCTGTGGGGCGTCATGATCGTGGCGACCGAGCGCACGTCACCGCCGGAGGACTCGGAGGTGCAGCTGGCCGGGTTCACTCACCTGGTCGGGACGGCGATCGCCAACGCCCAGGCCCGCACCGAGCTGCGCCGGTCCGCCGAGGAGCAGGCCGCGTTGCGCCGGGTGGCGACGCTGGTGGCCCGGGCCGCGCCACCGGAAGAGGTGTTCGCCGCGGTCACCGCCGAGGTGGGTCAGGTTCTCTCCGTCGCCTTCACGGTCTTGAGCAGGTACGAGACGGACGGTGCGGCCACGGTCCTCGGCACCTGGACCAGCGCTGGCGGCGCCTTTCCGGTCTCAATCGGCACCCGGGTGGAGCTCGGTGGCCGGGACGTGCACACCCTCGTGTCGCGGACCTGCCGGCCTGCGCGGTTGGAGCACTACGACCAGGATGTGGGCGCCGCAACCGCCACCGTGCTGACCGCTGGGGTGCGGGCCTCGGTCGGCGCGCCGATCAGCGTCGGGGGCCGACTTTGGGGCGTCGTGATCGTGGCACCCGAGACCGACCAGCTGCTGTCGCCGGACACAGAGACGCGGCTGGCCGGCTTCACCGAGCTGATCGCCACGGCTCTCGCCAACGTCGAGGCGCAGGCTGCGCTGACCGCATCAAGGCTGCGGCTGGTGGCCGCCGCCGACGCCGCCCGCCGCCGGATAGAACGCGACCTGCACGACGGCGCGCAGCAGCGGCTCGCCTCCCTCGCGCTGGAGCTGGGCGCCGTGCGAGCTGTAGTGCCGCGCGAGGCCGACGAGCTGGCCGCGTACGTGGACGGGGTCGCCACGGAGCTCACCGGGCTGCTCGCCGACCTGAGCGAGATCGCCCGCGGACTGCATCCCGCCGCTCTCGCCGAGGGAGGTGTGCGCCCGGCCCTGAAGGCGCTGGCCCGCCGCTCGGTCGTTCCGGTCCGGCTGCACCTGCCGACCGAGGGGCGATATCCGGATCAGGTCGAGATCGCGGTGTACTACGTGGTCGCCGAGGCACTGACCAATGTGGCCAAGCACGCGCACGCCAATCTCGTCGAGGTGGCCGTGATGGCGGGCGACGGCTCCATGGTGGTCAGCGTCCGCGATGACGGCCGCGGTGGTGCGGACATCACGGGGGGAACCGGTCTGGTCGGGCTCACGGATCGAGTCGAGGCGCTCGGTGGTCGGCTCCGGGTGCAGATCGCACCCGGTACCGGCACCGCCGTGCAGGCCGTGATCCCGCTGTCCCCGGAGCCCGCCGTCTCCGGGTGATCCAGGCGGACGGTCCTTGATGGGCCGACCCGCGGCGAGAACGCTGTCGGACCAATGAGGTGAAGGCGTCGGGGAGCGCCGGGGCGGAGACCCAGATGGCTACCGGACCGAGCGACGTTGTCGCCGAGGAGCAGGCGGCCCTGCGACGGGTGGCGATGCTGGTGGCCCGGGCGGCGTCGCCGGAGGAGCTTTTCGGCGCGGTCGCCGCCGAGGTCGGTCTGCTGATGGGAGTCGACTTCACGATCCTGAGCCGGTACGACCCGGACGACACGGCGGTCACGGTCGCGGCGTGGGCTCGCACCGGGAGCGAGGACCCCATCGACTTCGGCACCCGATGGGCCGTCGGTGGGGACAACGTGACCACCCGGGTGTTCACCACGGGTCGACCGGCGCGCATCGACGTCTACGCCCTCGCCTCTGGCCCGGCCGCCGAGGTCGGACGCCGGCTGTTGTTCCGCTCGGCCGTCGGTGCGCCCATCATCGTCGCGGGCCGGCTGTGGGGACTCATGCTGGTGGCGTACCGGCACGAGCAGTGGCTGCCGCCGGACACCGAGGTGCGGCTGGCCCGGTTCACCGAGACTCGTCGCCACGGCCATCGCCGACGCGCAGTCCCGCGTCGAGCTGCGTGGGTATGCCGAGGAGCAGGCGGCGCTGCGCCGGGTCGCGACGCTGGTCGCGGACGGAGCGCCCTCGATGCAGGTGTTCACGGCTCTTGCCGGGGAGGTCGGGCACCTGTTGGGCTGCAGTTTCACCGTCCTCAACCGCTACGACCCGGACGGGACGGCGGTCACCGTCGGTGCGTGGGCCGGCACCGGCGACCTGTCCTTTCCCGTGGGCACCCGGTGGAGCCGTGGTGGGCACAACGTGACCACCCTGGTGTCCGAGACGGGCCGCCCGGCCCGGATCGATGGCTATGCCGGCACTACGGGCCCAGCCGCCGACCTCGCGCGTGCGGCGGGGGCCTGCTCCATCGTCGGCGTGCCGATCTTCGTGGAGGGGCGGCTGTGGGGGTTCATGAGCGCGGCGTCCACCCGCGAGGAGGTCCTGGCGGCGGACACCGAGACGCGGCTGGCCGGGTTCACCGAGCTGGCGGGGACGGCGATCGCGAACGCGCAGGCGCGCCTCGAGCTGCGCGGGTTCGCCGAGGAGCAGGCTGCGCTGCGGCGGGTGGCGACGCTGGTGGCGCAGGCCGCCCCCCCGGAGGAGGTCTTCTTCGCCGTCGCGGCGGAGGTCGGGTTGGTGCTCCGTGTAGACCTCACCATCCTGAGCCGCTACGACTCGGCGAAATCGGCCACCGTCGTGGGCGTGTGGAGCGGCTCCGGCGATACGGCATCAGCCCCCGTCGGCAGCCGGTTCGAGCTCGGCGGTGAGAACGTGCACACCGAGGTGTTCCGGACCCGGCGTCCGGCGCACGTGAACCACGCCGAAGCCTCCGGGCCCGCGACCAGCGTGTTCCGACCACTCCAGATTCGCTCGGCGGTCGGGGTGCCGATCAGCGTCGAGGGCGGGCTGTGGGGTGTCATGCTCGTGCTGTCCACCCGCGAGGAGTTCCTGCCGACGAACATCGAGGTACGGCTGGCAGCGTTCACCGAGCTGGTCGGCACGACCGTGGCCAACGCCGACGCTCAGGCCGCGTTGACTGCATCCCGGGCGCGCATCGTCGCCACGGCCGACACGACACGCCGGCGCATCGAGCGCGATCTGCACGACGGGGCCCAACAACGGCTGGTCTCCCTGCACCTGCACCTGCGCGGTGCGGTGCTCGCGGCGGTGCCGCCCGGGGCCGATGAGCTGGCAGGGCGACTCGCCGCGATCGGTACCGGGTTGGTCGGTGTGCTCGAGGAGCTGCGCGAGATCGCCCGCGGCGTACACCCCGCATCGCTCACTGCCGGCGGGCTGCGCCCGGCGTTGAAGACGTTGGCCCGGCGATCTGCCGTCCCGGTCCGCCTCGATGTCCGCGTCGACGGACGGCTGCCCGAACGTATCGAGCTCGCCGCATATCACGCCGTCGCCGAGGCCCTCACCAACGTGGTGAAGCACGCGCACGCCACCGTCGTCGATGTCCACGGGGAGATCGTCGAGCGCCGGCTGAACGTCCGGGTCCGCGACGACGGTCGCGGCGGCGCCGACGCCACGGCGGGCTCCGGCCTTGTCGCGCTCACCGATCGGGTCGAGGCGCTCGGTGGCCGGTTCTGGCTCTCCAGCGTGCCCGGTGCGGGCACCACCATGGAGATCTCCCTGCCCCTCACCGGACTCGACGGCTGGGGAGCTGAATGCGGGTCCCCCCGCGGCTCGGGGGCGGATAGGGCGCGATCCGTGGATGCCCGTCGGAAGTGATCTCTCGCAGTTCGAGACCCGCGATCGTGCTCATCGCCCGTGGCGCCACCCGTCTCGCCGGCCCCTTCGCGTCGTCAGGCGGTGCCGATGAGGCGCCGTCCCCACCCCACGTTGCCCCAGGAGGGGCCGAGCAGACGGGGGATCGGCGTGCTGATCGTCGGCTCTGCCCCGTCTCGATCCGGAGCAGTGCGCTGCGCGGTCAGGACCGGAGGCGTGGTGGGGCAGGCGTCGGTGAGCAGCGCGTGGACGACGTCGGGGGAAGCTCGGTCCGCGGGTTCCTTGACCAGGAGTCGGTCCAGGACCGGCTGGAGACGACCCGCCCGCCGAGTCGGTGACGGTGGGTCGTGCAGCACGGCGGTGAGGGTCGGGACGTCGTCGTCCTGCCTGAAGGGCGGGAGGCCTTCGACTGCCGTGTAGAGAGTCGCGGCGAGCGACCACAGGTCGGACGCCGGACGCGGGGCCCTCCCGAGGACGAGTTCGGGGGCCATGTACGCCGGGGAGCCGATCACGTCACCGCTCCGGCGGGCGGGGTGGGCGGGGTCGCTGCCATTGATCTCGGCGATACCGAAGTCGATCAGCACCAGTCTGCCGTCGTCGTCGAGCATGAGATTCGCCGGCTTCACGTCGCAGTGCACGACGCCGGACGCGTGCACTGCCTGCAGTGCAGCGAGCAGCTGGAGACCAAGCATGGCGACGACCGACTCTGGCAGTCGGCCCTCACCCCGGAGCAGCGCCACTAGGTTCGTGCCGCCGCAATAATCCATCACCAGGCTATACGCGCTGCCGTGCCCCACCACGTCGTGCACGGCGGCCACATTGGGGTGTCGCACCCGGGCGGCGAGCCGCGCTTCGATGAGGCTGTGCGTATGC
>JAVXWR010000565.1:0-4921 GCA_032230725.1 Actinomycetota bacterium | reverse complement strand
ACGTGGACTGGCGCCACCCCGAGGTCCGCGCCGAGTTCGAGGCCGTGCTGCGCTTCTGGTTCAACCGGGGTGTCGACGGGTTCCGCATCGACGTGGCGCACGGTCTCGCCAAGGACCCCGCCCTGCCCGACCTCGCCGACCCCACCGACCTCACGGGCGCCTCGCTCGGGCCGGGGCTCCACCCCTTCGCCGACCGCGACGAGGTCCAGGAGATCTACGAGTCGTGGCGGCGGATCGCCGACGAGTACCCGGGCGCGCGGATGTTCGTCGCCGAGGCGTGGGTGCCGAGCCCGGAGCGCCTCGCGCGCTACGTCTCCGTAGGCCGGCTGCAGACCGCGTTCAACTTCGACTTCCTCCTCGCGCCCTGGGACCCGGCGGCGCTGCGCGACGCCGTCGACATCACCACGGGGTACCTCCACGGCGTCGGGGCCCCGGCCACCTGGGTGCTGGAGAACCACGACGTGGTCCGCGCCCCGAGCCGCTACGGCCGGCGCTCCGACGGCACCGTCGACGTCGGGCTCGGCGTCCGCCGGGCCCGGGCGGCCTTCCTGCTGACCGCCGCGCTCCCCGGCGGCATGTACGTCTACCAGGGCCAGGAGCTGGGTCTGCCCCAGGTCTCGGACCCGGCAGACCTCCCCGACGACGCCCTGCGGGACCCCACCTGGGAGCGCTCCGGGCACACCGAACGGGGTCGCGACGGGTGCCGGGTGCCGCTGCCGTGGCGAGCGGAGCCCGCCGGCCGATTCGGCTTCGGTCCTGACGGGGGTGCGGCGCCGTGGCTGCCGCAGCCGTCCTGGTTCGGGGGGTACGCGGTGGAGGTCCAGGACGGCGACCCGGGGTCGTTCCTCGAGCTCGCGCGGGCGGCCCTGGACCTCCGGCGGCGTACCCCGGCGCTCGGCGAGGGCGACCTGGCGTGGCGGTCGGCACCGGGGGAGGAGGTGCTGGTGTTCGCTCGCGAGCCGGGGTTCTCCTGCGTGGTGAACCTGTCGGCGTCCGCGGTGCCGGTGGACGGTGAGGTGCTGCTGGCCAGCGGCCCGCTCGACGGGGACGGTGCGCTTCCCCCGGACACCACGGCCTGGCTCGGCGGGTAGCGCTCCCGGTCCGGGCGAGGGGGGCGCTAGCCCGTCGCGGCGCGCGTGCGGTGCCAGGCGCGGGCCAGCGACGTGGCGATCGGCGTCACGACGCGGCGGTCGTTCCAGTAGAACGGGTGCGCGAGCGGCGTCCAGCCCAGCCACCACGGCGCGACGGCCACCGACCGGTCCTCCGCGACCGCCTCGGCGTACCGGTCGTTGAGCGGCCGCAGCGGCGAGGCGATGACGTCGTCGGGGTCCCACACGTTGACCCACTCCCCGCCCGCGCGGGGGTGGTGGCGGGCGAGTTCGGGGTGCGGCACCGTGATCGGCATCCCGAAGTCGGGGTGGCGCTGCGCCCACAGCGCGAGCGGGCTGCCTAGCGTGTGCAACCAGCCGAGGGTCTCGCCGCGCTCGAGCGGGGTGTCGTCGAGCTCGGCGGACACCAGCGGACTCACCCCGGCCGACCGCGACTGGTACAGCCCGCCGGCCACCTGCAGGTCGTAGAAGAAGTTGCTCGCCACGACCGTGCCCAGACTGTGGGCCACCACGCACAGCGGCGCGGTCGGCCCGGCGTCGGCCGCCAGCTCGTGCAGGGCGCGGGCGAAGACCCGGTGCACCTGGTCGTAGCGGTCACGGTCGACCGCCCCCGCCTGGTAGGTGATCGCGTCGCCGAGGTAGTGCACGACCAGCCACCGCAGAGTCGGGAAGTGGAAGCCGGGGACGCCGGGCAGCGAGCGGACCAGCCCGCTCGCGACGAGCCCGAGCAGCGCCGACACCGAGCCGCGGTCGGCCGCCCCGCCCAGGGAGTCCAGCAGGCCGAACACCCGGCGGCCGCCGGCCCCGCCCATCCGGTCGAGCAGCTTCGTCTGGTGCGCCTCGTAGACCGGGGCCCAGTAGGCGGTCCGGATGCAGAGGGCCTCGTCGGGATCCACGCCCGCGATACGGCCGAACTCCTCGCGCAGCATCGCCACCGACGTCTCGGCGAAGCGCTCGTCGGCGATCTCGACGCCGTGCACGTACAGGACGGCGAGCTTGGTCACTGGTGCTCCCGGGTCAGCTCCGCGTACGGCGTGCGCAGGCCGTCGCGCAGCAGTCTGCCCAGTGATCGTCGCTGGCGCACGAAGAGCCCGATCGCGAGCACGACGTAGACCGCGGAGATGACGAGCAGCTCGAGGTCCTGCAGCGGGCCGCTGAGCACGGCGGCGAGCACGAACTGCAGGGCGAACAGCCCGACCAGCGTCAGGGCCCCCTTGACGTTGATCGACAGCGTCACCAGCAGCGCCACCGCGAAGAGTGATTGGGTGGCGGTCAGGAGCAGTTCCTCGCGCTGCTGGGCGTCGATCGGCAGCCCGTGCAGCGAGCCGGCGGCCAGGGCGAACACCAGCGGCAGCGTCCCCACCAGCAGCGACCACTGGTTGACCTTCGAGGAGACCAGGGTCGCGAGGGCGTCGGTGGTCTTGAGCCGCCAGGCGTAGAGCCCCGCGACGAGCAGCTCGGGGGCCTCGGAGGCGAACGGCGCGAGCCACTGCACGAGGAAGAACTGGCTGATCCCGAGCTCGGTGCCGGTCTCGACGAGGGAGTCGGCGAAGTGCTCGGCGCACGCCAGGATGACCGCGGCGGCGACGACGAACAGGCCGACGTACCAGGCCCGGCGCGGGGTGGCCGCCTGCTCGCCGACCCAGGCCGACGGCCCGATCAGCTCGGGCTCCTCCGCGGGCGCCCGGGCCACACGGATGCTGTACCCGACGAAGATCCCGACGAGCACGACGAGGTCGACCAGCGTGATGCTGACCCGCAGCGGCAGGGTCAGCGAGTACAGCGTCGCGAGCAGCAGGAACACCAGCGGCACGGAGTCGGTCCGGGACAGCGTGACCCGGGTGGAGTGGCCCTCGCGGCGCGTGGTGCCGCCGTCGCCGTGCGCGTCGCTCCCGCGGGAGGCGTCGCGGCGCAGCCGGATCGCGGCGAGCAGCACCACCAGCGCCCAGCCGATGCCGACGAGGATCCGGTTGGCGCCCGTCATGTTGGCCAGGGCCAGCCCGCACGGGGACTGCTGGGTGGAGCCGGGCGGCAGGCAGGTCGGGCCGTGCGCCTCGTAGGCGTTGCCGCCCTGGATGGTGAACACGAAGTCGACCGCGTACTCGGGGAGCACCGCGACCAGGGCGAGCAGCGCGATGGCGAGGCCGGCGGAGATGTCGACCTGCGCGGCCTCCGCCGCCCAGGACAGCGCGAACGCGGCGCCCACGATCGCGAGGCCGTAGAGCAGCGCATCGACCGGCGGGGACACCGACAACCCGGCGAAGCTCATCACCACCCCGGGTAGCGCGACGGCGACCGCGCCCGCGATGTAGAGCGGGGAGCGGTCCGGGCCGCGCGACGGGGAGACCCCCGCGGAGTCGGGCATATCGGAGTCACTACCCGGCCGGGGTCCGCCGCACCCCACGCCACGCCGGGCCACCCCCGGTGATGCCGAGCCCCCCGTCCTGAGCGAAGGGCCCCCTCGCTCGATCAGACGGGTGAGGGGCGCCCCTCGCCGGAACGGGCCGGCAGCCGGGACGCGCCGTTAGGGTCGGGGCCCGTGACGAGCCTGCAGCGCGTGGACGAGTGGCCGGTCGAGCACGCGGCGGCCGCCGTCGTGACCGCCTCCGGCACGACGACCCACGGCGAGGACGCCCGCCGCTTCCCGCTCGCCTCGGTGACGAAGCTGCTCGTCACGGTGGCCGCGCTGCTCGCCGTCGAGGAGGAGGCGATCACCCTCGACGAGCCCGCCGGACCGGAGGGCTCCACGGTCCGCCACCTGCTCGCCCACACCTCCGGGCTGGCGTTCTCCGAGCAGAAGGTGGTGGCCGAGCCGGGGACCCGGCGGCTGTACTCCTCGGCCGGGTTCGAGGTGCTCGCCGACCACCTGGCGTCGCGGACCGGCATCGCGTTCGGCGACTACCTGCACGAGGCGGTCTGCGAGCCGCTGGGCATGGGCTCGACGACGCTGGACGGCTCGCCCGGGCACGGCGCCACGTCGACGCTCGCCGACCTCGCGGTGTTCGCCGCCGAGCTGCGCGCCCCCACGCTGCTCGCCCCCGAGACGATGGCCGAGGCGACCACGGTGCAGTTCCCCGGTCTCGACGGGGTCCTGCCGGGCCTCGGGCACCAGAAGCCCAACGACTGGGGGCTCGGCTTCGAGCTGCGCGACCACAAATCGCCGCACTGGACGGGGGCGTCGAGCTCGCCGGGGACGTTCGGGCACTTCGGCCAGTCGGGGACGTTCCTGTGGGTCGACCCGGCCGCCGACGCCGCGTGCGTGGTGCTCACCGACCGGGACTTCGGCGACTGGGCCAAGGAGGCCTGGCCCCCGTTCACCGACGCGGTGCTGGCGGAGCTGGGGTGAGGGCTCGTCAGCGATGGTCCGTCGCTGACACCTGACGTCAGGATGGAGCCTTCCTGACATGCGGCTCCCGCCCGCCCTCAGCTCAGCGCGGCACCACCAGCACCAGCGACGTCGCATCGACCCGCTCCACGCGCAGCCCGGCGTCCGCCAGCACGGCGAGCACGCCCCCGGTGTCCTTCGGACGACGCCGGGTCGAGGCGAGCAGCCGCGCCGCGTGCCCCTTGTACGACTTGTTCGCGTGGCTGATCGTCGTCCGCGACCCGTCGGCCGCCTCCGACACCACGTCCAGCGTCGTCGCCCCCGGCGCCGGGGCGAGCGCGGCGTAGCCGCCCGAACGCAGGTCGACCACGTGCTCGTCGAGCCCCGCCAGGACCGGGCCGAGCACCGGGCGCCACACGGTGCGCAGCCCGCCCCGCCCCGGCAGCGTCGAGCCCGCCGAGAGGCGGTACGCCGGGATCGGGTCGGT
>JAVXWR010000018.1:0-2584 GCA_032230725.1 Actinomycetota bacterium | reverse complement strand
GCCAGGCCTACGTGCCCATCGAGTCCCCGCGTGGGGAGCTCGGCGCGCACCTCGTCTCCGACGGCGGCACCCGCCCGCTGCGGGTGCACCTGCGCGAGCCCAGCTTCGTCAACCTGCAGGCCGCGCCCGCGATGTGCGAGGGCGGGATGGTCTCCGACGTCATCGCCGCCCTGGCGAGCCTCGATCCCGTGATGGGGGGCTGCGACCGATGACCGCCCTCGAACGTCAGGAAGGTCCCGTTGCAGACACTGGACGTCAGGAACGGGACTCTCCTGACACCAGCATCTTCGACGGCCAGCGCGAGCGGGCCGCGGCGATCGTCGCGCGCTACCCGCACCCGCGCTCGGCGCTGCTCCCGCTGCTGCACCTGGTGCAGCACGTCGAGGGCCATGTCAGCCGCCGGGGCGTCGCGTTCTGCGCCGACGTCCTCGACATCACCCCCGCCGAGGTCTCGGCCGTCGCGACGTTCTACACGATGTACAAGCGCGAGCCGGTCGGCGAGCACCTGGTCAGCGTCTGCACCAACACCCTGTGCGCCGCGCTGGGCGGCGACGACATCTACGCCGCGGTCCGTGAGCGCCTCGGCGGGATCGGGCACGAGGAGACCTCGGGCACCCCCGGGGAGCCCGGCTCGCTCACCATCGAGCACGCCGAGTGCCTCGCGGCCTGCGACCTCGCGCCCGTACTCACCGTCGACTACGAGTTCTTCGACCGCCAGACCGTCGACTCCGCGCTCGAGATCGTCGACGCCCTGCGGCGCGGGGAGAAGCCGCACCCCACCCGCGGGGCGCCGCTGACCGACTTCCGGCGCATCGAGCTGCTGCTCGCCGGCTTCTTCGACGAGCCCGAGCTCGGGGGCGCGGCGGCCAACGCCGGCCCGAGCGCGGACCCGGCCACCCTCGCGGGCGCTCAGCTCGCCGAGGACCGCGGCTGGACCGCGCCGCCGATGCCGGAGGCCGGGCCCGACCGGACGACCGAGTCCACCACCCTCCCGGGAGGCGCGTCATGACCGAGACGACCGGAGCGCCCGAGGAGTACCGACCCGACCCCCTGACGCCCGTGCTCACCCGGCGCTGGCTGCTGCCGGAGTCGTGGACGCTGCGCCACTACACCGAGCTCGGCGGCTACGAGGCGCTCGACACCGCCTTCGCCTCCGCCCCGGCCGACCTCGTGACCCTGGTCAAGGACTCCGGGCTGCGCGGCCGTGGCGGCGCGGGCTTCCCGACGGGCATGAAGTGGTCCTTCATCCCGCAGCCCAAGCCGGGCGAGGAGCCGACCGAGGCCACGAAGGACGCCCCGCAGTTCAAGCCGAAGTACCTCGTCATCAACGCCGACGAGGGCGAGCCGGGGACCTGCAAGGACGTCCCGCTGATGATGGCGGACCCGCACAGCCTCATCGAGGGCTGCATCATCACCAGCTACGCCATCCGCGCGAACTTCTGCGCGATCTACGTCCGCGGCGAGGTCGTGCACGCCCTCCGGCGGCTCCACTTCGCGGTCAAGGAGGCCTACGAGGCGGGCCACCTCGGCCGCGACATCCACGGCACCGGGTTCGACCTCGACATCGTGGTGCACGCCGGCGCCGGCGCGTACATCTGCGGCGAGGAGACCGCGCTGCTGGACTCCCTGGAGGGCCGCCGCGGCCAGCCCCGTCTCAAGCCGCCGTTCCCGGCGACGGCGGGCCTCTACGCGGCCCCCACCGTGGTGAACAACGTGGAGACCATCGCGACGGTCCCGTCGATCGTCGCGGGCGGCAAGGACTGGTTCCGGACGATGGGCCGCGAGCGCTCGCCCGGACCGAAGATCTACTCGCTGTCCGGGCACGTCGAGCGCCCCGGCCAGTACGAGGCCCCGCTGGGGACCACGCTGCGGGAGCTCCTCGAGATGGCCGGCGGGATGAAGGACGGGATCCCGCTGAAGTTCTGGACGCCGGGCGGGTCCTCGACGCCGCTGTTCACCGACGAGCACCTCGACGTCCCCCTGGACTTCGAGGGCGCCGTCGAGGCGGGCTCCATGCTCGGCACCACCGCTCTGATGATCTTCAATGAGACCGTCTCGGTCCCGTGGGCGGTCATGAAGTGGACCGAGTTCTACGAGCACGAGTCCTGCGGGAAGTGCACGCCCTGTCGCGAGGGCTGCTACTGGCTGGCCGGGATCCTCCGGCGGCTGACCGAGGGCAACGGCACCGAGTCCGACATCGACACCCTGCTCGACGTCTGCTCCAACGTGCTCGGCCGCTCGTTCTGCGCGCTCGGCGACGGCGCCGTGTCGCCGATCACCAGCGGCATCAAGTACTTCCGGCAGGAGTTCCTCGACCTCTGCAGGAACGAGCAGAGCCCAGCCCCCAGCACGGACCACCGAGTTCTCGCCGGAGCGCACTGATGACACAGGCCCCCGAGCAGGAGGCGCCGCCGGTCCCCGAGGGACACGTCCGGCTGACGATCGACGGGATGACCGTCGACGCGCCGAAGGGCGAGCTCCTCATCCGGACCTGCGAGCGCCTCGGCATCGTCGTCCCCCGGTTCTGCGACCACCCGCTGCTCGACCCGGCCGGCGCGTGCCGCCAGTGCCTGGTCGAGGTGGA
>JAVXWR010000560.1:0-3938 GCA_032230725.1 Actinomycetota bacterium | reverse complement strand
GCGCGATCTTGTTCGCGTCGCTGCGCAGGCGGATCGCCCGGGCCGGGCCCTCCCGGCGCAGGTCCAGGTAGCGGTAGCGCAGCCGGACGTCCTCGCCGGCGAGCTCGTCCATCTGGAAGGGCAGCGGGGCCGACTCCGAGAGCACGGTCAGCCCGGTCGCGTTGACCTCGACCGCCCCGGTGGCCAGCTCCGAGTTCTCGCTGCCGCTCGGGCGGGCCTCGACGGCGCCGGTGACCTGCACGCAGTACTCCGAGCGGAGCCGGTGGCTCGCCTCGGCCACGTCCCCGGCGCGGAACACCACCTGGACGACCCCGGACGCGTCGCGCAGGTCGATGAACACCACGCCGCCGTGATCCCGGCGGCGGGCCACCCATCCGGCGAGGGTGACGGTGGCGCCGACGTGCTCGGCGCGCAGCGTGCCGGCGGGGTGCGTGCGCATCATCGGGGGTGGATCTCCAGGTCGTGAGGCGTGTTGCGTGGTGTGCCCACCACGCGCCACCCAGGTTATCGAGAGCCCGGGACCAGGTTCTCAGCCGCTCACCGTCGGGCCCGCGCGGTCGAGGTGGACGCGGACCGCCACGCGGCGCTCGCGGTGCATGGCCTCGTCGAACTCCGCCCAGTCGGGGTGCTCGCCGGCAACCTGGCGGTACAGCGCACGCAGGTGCTCGAGCGCGTCGGGCAGGTCGACGATCTCCACGTCGCCCTCGACCTGCGCCCACGTGCCGAAGAACCCGTCGTTCAGCACGGCGAGCCAGGCGCGCGGCGTCCGGCGCAGGTTCTTCGTCTTCACCGCGGTCTCCCGGGTGCTGATCACGGCGACGCCGTCCTCGTCGATCCCGACGGCGACGGGCGAGAGCTGCGGGGCACCGTCGGAGCGGGTGGTCGCGAGGACGGCGTGGTGGTGGGTGCGGAGGAAGTCACGAGCCTGGTCGAGGTCCACGCCGCCATCGTGCTCCCGGCGCCGCTGCTGTCCAAGATCACGATTCGGGTGGCGAAGTGCTCGCTGAGCGATCACTTCGCCACCCAGTTCGTGATCATGGAGCTGGGCGCAGGGCGTATTGCTCAGAGCAGGGAGAGCTGCTCCGGGGTCGACTCGGTGACCACGCGCTCCGGCAGGTGCGGCATCGCGCCCTTCGGCCACGACTCCGGGTTCGCGGACTCGGTCGCCCGTCCTCCGGAGCGCCCGCCCATGTGGTGCCCGCCCCCGTCGAGCCCGTGGCGGCGCAGCAACGGCGCCACGCGCGCGGCGAGGTCCTCCCGGTAGGCCTTCTCGACGTAGGCCCCGCGCCGGTAGAGCGCGGCGTACCGCTCGAGCAGCCCCGGGTGCTCCCGGGACAGCCAGGCGTGGAACCACTCGCGGGTCCCCGGGCGCAGGTGCAGTGCGAGCACCGAGGCCCCCGCCGCGCCGGCCGCCGCGATCTCGCCGAGCAGGGCGTCGAGCGCGGCGTCGGAGTCGGTAAGGCCCGGCAGGACGGGCGCGACGAAGACGCCGACCGGCAGGCCCGCGCCGGCGATTCGCCGCACGAGCTCCAGCCGGGCCCGCGGGGTCGGGGTGCCGGGCTCGACGGAGCGGTGCAGGTCGGGATCGAGCAGGGCGAGGGAGACCCCGACCCCGACCGGGACGTCCTGCCCCGCCGCCGCGATGGCCGGCAGGTCACGGGCGAGCAGCGTCCCCTTGGTCAGGATCGAGAACGGCGTCCCGGTCTCGCGCAGCGCCCGGACGATCCCGGGCATCAGCTCGTAGCGGCCCTCGGCGCGCTGATAGGGGTCGGTGTTGGTGCCCATCGCGACGTGCTCGCGGGTCCACCGCGGCGAGCGCAGCTCGCGGGCGAGCACCTCGGGGGCGTTGAGCTTCACGACGACCTGGCGGTCGAAGTCCTCGCCGGCGTCGAGATCGAGGTAGGTGTGGGTGTTGCGGGCGAAGCAGTTGTGGTGCAGCAGGCCGGCGGCGACGTAGTCCCCGGTCCCGGTGGTCACGTCGTACACCAGCTGCTCCCCCGCCGGCTCCACGGCGACGACGGTGCGGTCGGCGCCGCGGGAGTCCGCGAGCACGTCCCGCACCCCGGCGAGGTCGGGCGCCGGCAACGTCTCGGCGCCGACCACGACGTCCCCGGGGACGAGCCACACCCCCTCGTCCCCGGCGCAGCCCTCGCGCACGACGTGGCGCCAGCCCACCGTCGTCAGGACCCGGTGCTCCGGGCCCGTGAGCAGCTCGGTGCCGTCGGCCAGACGCAGGCGCACCGTCGGCACGGTGCGCGACCAGTGGTCACGCACCTCGGTCCGCACCAGGCGCCGCATCCCGTCCTCGGCGACGCTCCCGACGACCGCATCACCTACCTGCAGCTGCGCCATCGCCACCGAGCCGCCGTCGGCCCGCAGCACCGGGGTGGAGCCCACGAGGCAGTAGGTGCACGCGTGCGAGCAACCGCGGTAGGGATTGACGGTCCACGCGAACGGCATGGGCGAGGCGCCGGGCACGCGGTTGAGCACCGAGCGGGCCCGCACCTCGTGGAACGTCACGCCCGCGAACTCCGGCGTGCTCACGCTGCGGACGAGTCCCTTCAGCGCGGGCATCCCGGGGAGCGCCCCGTCGTCGGTCACCTGCTGCCCCGCCCATCGCATGACCCCATTCGAACATGTGTTCGCATCACCCGGCAACTCCCCCGGCGGCCAGGTTTCGGTACCGCCGGTACGCGGTACTGGAGGTCCACGGCCCGATCGTAGGAGGCAACGACGATGAGCGGTTTCACCCTCGAACTGACGCCCGCGCACCACGAGCTCGTCCGGCGTGCCCACGCCTTCGCCGAGGACGTGATCCGCCCGGCCGCGCAGAAGTACGACCAGTCCCAGGAGTGCCCCTGGGACATCGTCGACGCGGCGGCGCACGAGGGCTTCTACAACGCCGTCTTCTACGCGGACCTCATCTCGGACCCCACCGGTCTCTCGCTGCCGCTGTTCCTCGAGGAGATCTTCTGGGGCTGCGCGGGCATCGGGCTCACGACGGTGCTGCCCGCGCTCGCGCTGTCGGCGCTCAACCAGGCCGGCACCCCCGAGCAGCTCGCCCGCTGGGCCCCGGAGATGTTCGGCGAGCCGGGGAACATCAAGCTCGCCGCGCTCGCCGTCTCGGAGCCCCAGGGCGGGTCGGACGTGGCGAACCTGCAGACCCGGGCCCGTCGCGACGGCGACGACTGGGTCCTGGACGGCACCAAGATCTGGATCGGCAACGGCGGGATCGCCGACGTCACCATCGTCAACGCGGTCGTCGACCCCGACCTCGGCACCAAGGGCCAGGCGATGTTCGTCGTGCCCAAGGACACGCCGGGGATGGAGCAGGTCCGCCGCCTCGACAAGCTCGGTCACCGGGCCTCGCACACCGCCGAGCTGTCCTTCACCGACTGCCGCCTCCCCGGGGACCACCTGCTGGGCGGCGACGACAAGCTCGAGCACAAGCTCGACAAGGCCCGTCGGGGTGAGGGCAGGGCGGAGGCGCTCGGCACCTTCGAGCAGACGCGGCCGATGGTCGCCGCGATGGCGCTCGGCGTCGCCCGCGCGGCCTTCGAGTACGCGTGCGACTACGCCTCGCGCCGCGAGGCCTTCGGCGGCCCGATCATCGAGAACCAGGGCGTGTCGTTCCCGCTCGCGGACATCGCCGCGGACATCGACGCCGCCCGCCTGCTGTGCTGGCGCGCCTCGTGGATGGCGGCCAACGGGGTGCCGTTCCAGCTCGCCGAGGGCTCGATGTCCAAGCTCAAGGCCTCCGAGGTCGCGGTGCGCGCCGCGGAGCAGGCCGTCCAGGTCTGCGGCGGCTGGGGCTACGTGAGCGACCTGCCCGTCGAGAAGTGGTACCGCGACGCCAAGCTCTACACGATCTTCGAGGGGACCAGCGAGATCCAGCGGATGGTCATCGGCCGCACCCTCGCCACGGACGCCGTCCGGAC
>JAVXWR010000434.1:0-4742 GCA_032230725.1 Actinomycetota bacterium | reverse complement strand
CCGACGGCCCGAACGAGCTGGGTGACGACGACGCGGCGACCCGGGACGGCACGCACGCTCCCGACGCCGCGCCGGGGACGAACGGTGCCGGCCGCCCGTCGCGTCACGACCAGTTGTCCGCGCCCCGCGAAGGCACTACGACGAACGAGTGAACCTCTCCGCGCGACGGAGGTGTTCACCGCAGGGCAACATCGCTGGCCTTCACTCGACGAGCGACCACGGCCCGCCGGAAGGAGCATCGATCCCGTTGCCCGAGAGCGAGCCCGTCGAGCGTCTGTCCACCCACGTGCTCGACGTGTCGGCCGGGAAGCCCGCGGAGGGCATCCCGGTCGTCCTGGTCCGTGACACCGACCAGACCGTGCTCGGGCGGGGGACGACGGACGCCGACGGCCGGGTCTCGCGGCTCAACGACGAGCCGATCCCCCCGGGGGACGTGACGCTGACCTTCGACGTCGACGACTACGTCTCCCGGACGCACGGCACCGTCTTCCATCCGAGGATCACGGTGCACGTCCGGCTCGACGGCCATCGGACGCACTACCACCTGCCCGTCCTGGCCGGGCCGTTCTCCCACACGACCTACCTGGGGAGCTGATCGCGAGTGGGCATCGTCCTGGGCACCAACCAGTACGGCAAGGCGGAGGTCCGGCTGGTCCACGTGGACCGCTCGACGCCTCGCCACGTCATCACCGACGTCAACGTCACGAGCCAGTTGTTCGGCGACTTCACCGAGACGCACACGACGGGCTCCAACGCCGCCGTGATCGCCACGGACACGCAGAAGAACACCGTCTACGCCCTGGCCCGCACCGGGGGCATCACGACGATCGAGGAGTTCGCGCTGCGCATGGCGCGCAACTTCGTCGACAAGTACGAGCAGGTGACCGGCGCCCGGCAGGAGATCGAGCAGTACTCCTGGGGGCGCATCGAGACCTCGGAATCCGGCCCGCACGACCACGCGTTCGTCCGCGCGGGCACGGAGACCCGCACCGTGGTCGTCACCAAGCGCGGCGAGGCCGAGACGGTGATCTCCGGGCTGACCGACCTCACCGTCCTCAAGAGCACCGGCAGCGAGTTCTGGGGTTTCCCGGAGGTCGAGTACACCTCGCTCGTCGAGACCACCGACCGCATCCTCGCGACGGCGGTGTCCTCGCGCTGGCGCTACACGACCAGCGACGTCGACTGGGACAAGTCGTTCGCCTCGGTCCGCCAGATCCTGCTCGACCGCTTCGCCGACACACACAGCTACTCGCTGCAGCAGACGCTCTACGCGATGGGCCAGGGCGTGCTGGAGGCCCACCCGGAGATCGCCGAGATCCGGTTCTCGATGCCGAACAAGCACCACTTCCTCGTGGACCTCTCGCCCTGGGGCCTCGAGAACCCCAACGAGGTCTGGTACGCCGCCGACCGCCCCTACGGGCTCATCGAGGCGGCGGTGACCCGCGACGACGTGCCCGCCGACGAGGCCGCCTGGGCCGGGATCGCCGGGTTCTGCTGACCGTCGGGGCGGGAGGGGAACGCACTAGTCTCGCCAGGCGATGCCCCCCGCCGCCCTCCTCGCCGTCCGCGCCCGCCGCACGGTCCTGCCCACCGGAACCGTCCCGGCCGTCGTCGTCGTCACCGACGGCCGGATCACCGACGTCGCGGGCCTCGACGCCCCGCTGCCGGTGGGGGCCACCGTCGTCGACCTCGCCGACGACGAGGTGCTGCTCCCGGGGCTCGTCGACAGCCACGTCCACGTCGACGAGCCCGGGCGCACCCACTGGGAGGGGTTCGCGACGGCGACCGCCGCGGCCGCCGCGGGCGGGATCACCACGCTCGTCGACATGCCGCTGAACTCGATCCCGCCGACCGTCGACGTCGACGCGCTGGTCACCAAGCGGGACGCGGCACGCGAGGAGGTCGCCGTCGACGTCGCCTTCTGGGGCGGCGCTGTCCCGCTGCGCGACGGCGTCCCGGACCCGGCCGGGCGGGTCGACCCGGACCGGATGGCCGCGCTCGTCGACGCCGGGGTGTGCGGGTTCAAGTGCTTCCTCACCGACTCCGGCGTGCCCGAGTTCCCGCCGGTCTCCCAGGCCGACCTCGAGCTGGCCGCCCGGACGTGCGCGGAGCTCGACGTGCCGCTGGTCGTGCACGCCGAGGACGACGGGGTGCTCGGGGAGGCCCCGCCCGCCGGCGCGGACTACCGCTCCTTCCTCGCGTCCCGCCCGCCCGGCGCGGAGACGACGGCCGTGCTGCGGCTCGCCGCGGTCGCGGCCCGCACCGGCGCGCGCGTCCACGTCCTGCACGTCTCGGCGTTCGAGGCCGCCGAGGAGATCGGCGCCGCCCGGGCGGTCGGGCTGCCGATCACCGGCGAGACCTGCCCGCACTACCTGGCGCTCGCCTCGGAGACGCTGACGAGCACCGCCGGGAAGTGCTGCCCGCCGGTGCGCTCGGAGTCCAACCGGGAGCTGCTCTGGGGCGCGCTGGCGGCGGGCCGGCTGCAGGCCGTCGTCTCGGACCACTCGCCCTGCCCGCCCGAGCTCAAGGACGGCGGGTTCGACCGGGCGTGGGGCGGGGTGTCCTCGCTCGAGGTCGCGCTGCGCGTCGTGTGGTCGGGGGCGGCGGCCCGGGGTCACACGCTCGACGATCTCGCCGGCTGGATGTCCGCCGGGCCGGCCGCGCTCGCGGGCCTGGACCGGGGCCCCGGCGCGAAGGGGGCGATCGCCCCCGGCCGCGACGCCGACCTCGTGGCGTTCGCCCCCGACGAGATCGCCGAGGTGGACCCGGCCGCCCTGCACCACCGCCACCCGGTGACCCCGTACGCGGGACTCGCGCTGCGCGGTGCGGTACGGCGGGTGTGGCTGCGCGGGACGGAGTCGCCGGGCGCGGGGAGCGGGCGGCTGCTCGCCCCGGAACGGAAGGGGAGCGCGTGAGCACCGGGGCGAGCGGAGCGACGGGACGGGCCAGCGACGGCGCCGAGGCGAGCGGAGCGACGGGAGGAACGGTCGCAGCACCGGGAGCGGGTGCGTTCGTCGACCTCGCGGTGCGCGCCGTGGGCGGCGGGGTGGTGGCCGCGAGCGACGAGACCTTCGCGGAGAAGGAGAACCTGGTCTCCACCACGGCACCCACGCACGCCGCGCACACCTTCGGGCACAAGGGCCAGGTCTACGACGGGTGGGAGACCCGACGGCGTCGTCCGGTACCGGACGGTCCCGGGCCGATGGACCCGGCGGGCGACGACTGGGCGGTGATCCGGCTCGGCCTGCCCGGGATCGTGCACCGTGTCGTCGTCGACACCGCGTTCTTCGACGGCAACCATCCGGTCTCCGCCGAGGTCGACGTCCGCTGGATCGAGGGCCACCCCTCGCCCGCCGAGGTCGTCGACGGCCCGTGGGAGCCGCTGTGCGGCACCGCGCTGCGGGGCGACACGGCGCACACCGTCGAGGTCGAGCAGCCGCGCGCAGCCACGCACGTCCGGCTGCGCATCCACCCCGACGGCGGCGTCGCGCGGCTGCGCGTCCTCGGTGAGGTCCTGCCCGACGTGCGGCGCTGGCGCGGGATCGGCGTCGACCTCGCCTCGCTCGCCGCGGGCGGCCGGGTGCTCGACGCCTCCGATCGGCACTACTCACCGCCGGAGAACCTGCTGCTCCCGGGCACGGCGGCCCACATGGGCCAGGGCTGGGAGACCCGGCGGCGCCGGGAGGGCGGGTTCGACTGGGTCGACGTGGCGCTCGGCGTCGCGGGGCGGGTCCACCAGGTCGTCGTGGACACCACGCACTTCGTGGGCAACGCGCCCGGGACGGTGCGGCTGGTGGCGCTGGGCGGCGTCTCGGAGGCCGAACTGCTCCCCGAGACCCCCGTGCAGCCCGACGCCGAGCACTGGTTCGGCGTGCCCGACGGGCTCGACGACGGCCTCGTCGTCGACCGCGTCCGGGTCGAGGTCCGTCCCGACGGCGGGTTCGCGCGGCTGCGCCTGTACGGCCGCCCGACCCGCGAGGCCGCCGCGGCGGCGGGGCTGCGGCGGTTCCACGCGATGCCCGCGGTGGCCGCCGAGCAGGTGCTGCTCGGGTGCGCGAGCGCGCCGGAGTGGGCGGCCGCCGTCGCCGCGGGCGGTCCCTACCGCGACCTCGAAGCGCTCGTCTCCGCGGCGAGCGAGGGCATCCTGGCGCTCGACGAGAAGGGCCTGGCCGTGGCGCTCGCCGGGCACGCCCGGATCGGCGCGCCGGCGGGCGGTGCCGGGGCGCGGGAACAGTCCGGGGTCGCGGGGCTGGACGAGGCGGGCCGGCGGTCGCTTGCCGAGGGCAACCGCGCCTACGAGGAACGGTTCGGCCACGTGTACCTGGTGCGCGCGGCGGGCCGGTCGGGCGAGGAGCTGCTCGCCCTGCTGCACGAGCGGCTCCGGAACGACCCGGACACCGAGGCGGAGATCGTGCGGGCCCAGCTCGCGGAGATCACGGCACTGCGGATCGAGGCCCTGTGGACGCCATGAGCGGTTCCAGCGATGGTCCGTCGCTGACACCTGACGTCAGGATGAACCCTTCCTCACATGCCGATCTGCTCGTGCGCGGCGCGACCCTCGTGGCCACGTGCGACGACGCGGGCACCGAGGTCCCCGGCGGGTGGGTGGCGATCCGCGGCGGCGTCGTCGTCGAGGTCGGCACCGGACCGGAGCCAGAGGCGACCGAGGTGCTCGACGCCACCGGCTGCCTCGTCACCCCCGGGCTGATCAACACCCACCACCACCTCTACCAGAACCTCAC
>JAVXWR010000404.1:0-4493 GCA_032230725.1 Actinomycetota bacterium | reverse complement strand
ACGGTGTACTTCGCCGCCGCCGACACCGCCATCTCGACGACCTCGTCGTGCAACGACTCCGGCACCAGCAGCCGCGTCCACGCGGTGCAGGTCTGCCCGCCGTTGATGAAGCAGTTCCCGAGCCCGACCTTCACCGCCTTCGTGAGCTCGGCGTCGTCGAGCACGATGTTCGCGGACTTGCCGCCCAGCTCGAGGGCGACCCGCTTGATCGTCCCGGCGGCGACCTCCTGCACCCGCCGGCCGGCGGCGACCGACCCGGTGAACGACACCATGTCCACCCCGGGGTGCGCGGCGAGCGCCTCGCCTGCCTCCGGGCCGACGCCGTGCACGACGTTGAACACGCCCGCGGGGAGCCCGGCCTCGGCGGTGATCGTCGCGAGCGCGCCCGCCGTCAGCGGCGCCACCTCGGAGGGCTTGAGCACGACGGTGCAGCCCGCGACGAGGGCCGGCGCGAGCTTGGCGACGACCTGGTGCAGCGGGTAGTTCCACGGCGTGACGGCGCCGACGACGCCGACCGGCTCGCGCACGACCAGCGAGTTGCCGATCTCCTCGGTCCAGGCGAAGTCCTCGGCGAGTCCGGCCACGCCCTTCGACGTCGCCATCGGCATGCCGAGCTGCACGCTGCGCGCGAACGCGATCGGCGAGCCCATCTCCGCGGTGATCGACTGCGCGAGCGCCTCGTGGCGGGCCTTGATCCCGTCGCGGATGCGCAGGACGGCGGCCACCCGGTCGGCCAGGGGGGTCGCCGACCACTCCGGGAACGCCGACCGCGCCGCCAGCACCGCGGCGTCGACCTCGGCGCGGCCGCCCCGCGGGACCTCGGCGATCGTCCGGCCGGTCGCGGGGTTCACCACGGCGATCGACCCGGTACCGGCCACCGCCGCCCCGTCGATCCAGTGCTGTGTGAGCGTGTCCGTGCTGGTCGTCATCGACTTACCTCCGCCGTCGCCTCCGGTCGGCCCCCACTGTGCCGCAGGTTCCCCGGTCGCCGCTGCAGAGCCGATGCCTCCCCCGGTTGCGCCCGTCCGGCGCGGGGCAGCCCCACCCATGGCTGACTTCACCTCCACCACCACCGTCGACGCCTCCCCCGAGGACCTCTTCGCCTTCCTCTCCGACGTGGGCAACCTCCCGCGGTACTTCGCCCGGATGAAGACCGCCGAGCCCGCGGAGGGCAACGCGGTCCGCACCTCCGCCGAGCTGCCCGACGGTTCCCACGTCGAGGGCGAGGCGTGGTTCGAGGTCGACGAGAACGCCCAGCACCTCGCCTGGGGCGCGGAGGGCTCGAGCGATTACCACGGCGACCTCGACGTCCGGCCCGACGAGCGCGGCGCAGTCGTCGAGGTGCACCTGCACACCACACGGGTCGAGCCCGGCGACCACGAGGTCCAGAAGGGCCTGGACACCACCCTCGACACCATCAAGACCCTCGTCGAGGAGCAGGGCGCGGCAGGCTGAGCCGACCCGGCCGGCGTCATCCGGACGCCGGGCGTGGCTCCGGGAGGTCGCCGTGCCGGCACGCATCGTCGCGCTCGTGCTGCTCGCCGTCCTCGCCGGCCTGGGGCTGTGGTCGGACCGGCCACCGGCGCCCGTGCCGGCGAGTGCGCCCGCGACGGAGTTCAGCGCCGAGCGCGCGCTGCCGATCGTCGGCGACCTCGCCCGCGAGCCCCATCCCCTCGGCAGCCCGGCGGCCGGGCAGGTGCGCGACGACGTCGTCGCCCGGCTGCGGGCTCTCGGCCTGACCCCGCAGGTCCACACCGCCGTCGTCCGCGGGGGGACCGTGGCGAACGTCGTCGCCACCCTGCCGGGGACCGCGCCCACCGGGACGGTCGTGCTCGCCGCCCACCAGGACTCGGTACCGGGCGGCCCCGGCGCGGCCGACGACGTCGCGTCGGTGGCGGCGATCCTCGAGACCGTGCGCGCCCTGCGGGCGGGCCCGCCGCTGCGCGACGACGTCGAGGTGCTGCTGACCGACGGCGAGGAGGCCGGCCTGCTCGGAGCGCAGGCCTGGGTGCGTGACGACCTGCCCCGCGACCGGCCGACCGTGGTGCTCAACCACGAGGCCCGCGGGGTCGGCGGGCCCTCGCTGATCTTCCAGACCTCGCCCGGCGACGCGGGTCTGATCCGCGCGGTCGCCGACGCCGTCCCGCACCCCCGCGGCGATTCCTCGCTCGTCGCGGTCTACCGCCTGCTGCCCAACGACACCGACCTCTCGGTCGTCCTCGCCGCCGGGCGGCCCGGGGTGAACTCCGCGTTCATCGAGGGCCCGAGCGCGTACCACACCGCGGGCGACACCCCGGCGGCGTTGAGCGCGGCGAGCGTGCAGAACCAGGGCTCGACGATGCTCGCCCTGGCCCGCGAGCTCGGGGACGCCGACCTGCGTCCGCTGGACCCGGTCGCGAGCGGCCTGCCGCCGCAGCCCGACGCGGTCTACTTCCGGTTCCTCGGTGCCCTGATCACCTACCCGCAGGCGTGGGTGGTGCCGATCGCGCTGGCGGCGGCCGCGGCGCTCGTCGGGGCGGTCGCGCTGGGGCGTCGTCGGGAGGTGCTCGCCGTCGGCGGGGCGCTGGTCGCGGCGGCGACGGCGATGGGGGCGGTCGTCGTCGCGCTCGGTCTGGGCGCGGCACTCGGGGCGCTGCTGGCCGGGCTCCTCGGAGACCGCGACGTCGGGCCCTACTCCGGGGCGCTGCTGCCCTCCGAGGCCGCCGACATCGCGCTGGCGGTGCTCGTGGTGCTCGGGTGGGCGGTGCTGGTCCGACGGCGCCACGGACCGTTGGCGGCGGGGGCGGGCGCGGCGGCGCTGCTCACGGTGCTCGGGCTCGCCACGGCCGTCGTCGTTCCGGGGGCGTCGTTCCTGCTCGCGCTCCCGGCGCTCGGCCTGGGCCTCGGCCTCGGCGCGGCGGTGCTGCTGCACGGGCGCCCGACCGCCGCGGTGGCGGCCCTCGCCGTCGGCACCGTGCCGACGGCGGCCCTGCTCCTGCCGTTCGCCCCGCAGGTGTTCCTCGTCGACGGCGTGGCGCACGGGTTCGCCGTCGCCGCGTTCGCCCTGGCGCTCAGCGCGTGCTCGTGGCCGATCGGGGGTGCGGGCTCGCCGACCGAGCGTCGCTCTCACGCGCGTAGGCAGTCGATCATGAATTTCGGCACGTCTCCGTCCGTGCCCGATTCCATGATCAACTGCCTAGACGACCACCTCGCCGAGGGTCCCGGCCCGCCCGACGTCAGTCGAACTTGAGCTCGGTGTCGCGGGTCCGCTTGAGCTCGTAGAAGTACTCGTAGCCCGCGAGCAGCTTGGCGCCGTCGAAGATCTGACCGGCCTGCTCGCCACGCGGGATGCGGGTCATCACGGGGCCGAAGTACGCCGAGCCGTCGACGTGGATCACCGGCGTGCCGACGTCCATGCCCACCGGGTCCATGCCCTCGTGGTGGGAGGTCTTCAGCGCGTCGTCGTAGTCGGTCGAGGTCGCGGCCTTGGCGAGGTCGGCGTCGAGCCCGACCTCGGACAGCGCCTTCGCGATGACGTCGTCGAAGTCCTTGTTCCCGTTGTTGTGGATCTCGGTGCCCATCGCGGTGTAGAGCGGGCCGAGGATCTCGTCCCCGTGCGCCTGCGCAGCCGCGATGCACACCCGGACCGGCTTCCAGCCCTCGGCCATCATCGACTGGTACTTCTCGTCGAGGTCCCGGCCGGAGTTGAGCACCGACAGGCTCATGACGTGCCAGGCGATGTCGATGTCGCGGACGTTCTGCACCTCGAGGATCCACCGTGAGGTGATCCACGCGAAGGGGCACAGCGGGTCGAACCAGAAGTCGACGCGGGTCTTGTCACCAGCAGCGGTCATGACACCAGGCTTCCCTCGGACGGCAGGTCTCTCCCACTCCCAACCGTGGAAGCGGCAACCGTGTTCCCACCGGGGGGCGAGCGGAGCGACGGGGAATGCCGCCGGGGGGGCGAGCGGAGCGACGGGGAATGCCGCCGTGGATAGGGTGACCCGCGTGGCTGCTCCGAACCTCACCCGGGCCGACGCACGCACGCGTGCCGAGATGCTCGACGTCGACTCCTACACCGTCGCGCTGGACCTGACCGACGGCGCCGCGGGGCCGGGTGAGACGACCTTCCGCTCGACGACGACGGTGCGGTTCCGTTGCGCCTCCCCCGGCGCCGCGAGCTGGATCGACCTCGTCGCGGCGGAGGTGCGTACCGCCACCCTCAACGGCGTCGCGCTCGACGTCACCGGCTATGACGAGGAGAAGGGCATCGCGCTGCCCGACCTCGCCGCCGAGAACGAGCTCGTCGTCGACGCCGACTGCCGCTACATGAACACCGGCGAGGGCCTGCACCGGTTCGTCGACCCGGTCGACGGCGGGGTCTACCTCTACAGCCAGTTCGAGACCGCGGACGCCAAGCGGATGTTCGCCTGTTTCGACCAGCCCGACCTCAAGGCGACGATCACCCTCACCGCCCTCGCGGCACCGAGCTGGGTGGTCATCTCCAACGGCGC
>JAVXWR010000158.1:0-5255 GCA_032230725.1 Actinomycetota bacterium | reverse complement strand
GCGTCGTCGGGGCGGATGCCCGAGAGCCGCACCGTCTGCGGGGGCAGCAGCGCGCCGAGGGCCCAGTCGGTCACGAGACGGACGCGGTTCGCGGCACCGGGCACGGAGATCAGGTGGTAGGCGCGGGTGACCACCTTCGCGGGCACCCCGGTCAGCGGGAGACCGAGCGGGTTGGCGACGGCGTCGCGTCCCCCGAGATCGGCCACGAGGCCGAGGTCGTGGTGGGCGTAGCGGCGCGGGCGCCCCCACCCGAGGGCGGCGGCGACGTTGTGGGCCAGGACGACGCCCTGACGCTGGGCGTGCTGCGCGGTCGGGGGTGTGACGGCGCCGTCGGGCCGGGTCAGGTCGGGCACGGCGGCGGCGTCACCGGCGGCCCAGACGTCGTCGAGCCCGCTCACCCGCAGCTGTGCGTCGACCACCAGACGGTCCCGGACGGTGGGCGCGCCCAGCGTGGCCATCAGCGGCTGGCGACCACGCCGGCACCCCAGATCAGGGTCCGCGTGGGGACCGTGGTGCCGTCGGAGAGGGTGACCGCGCGGTCGGTGGCCGCGGTGACGGTCGTGCCGAGCCGCACGTCCACCCCGCGGCGGCGCAGCACCGCGGTCGCCGCGGCGCCGAGCCGGGGCCCGAGCTCGGGCAGGACCGTCCGGGTGACGTCGAGCAGCAGCCACCGGACGTCGGCGGGGTGGACGCGTTCCCACCGCGCGGCGATCGTGTGCAGCCACCGCTGCAGCTGGCCAACGAGCTCGGTGCTGGTGTAGCCCGCGCCGACCGCGACCACCGTGAGGCGCTCCTCGCGCTCGGCCCGCCCGTCCTCGGTGTCGGGGAGCGCGTCGGCGTGGTCGAGCTGGGCGAGCAGGTGGTCGCGCAGGAACAGCGCCTCGTTCACGGTCTTCACCCCGTGGGCGACCTCGGCGACCCCGGGGATGTCGAACTGGCGGGTCACCGAGCCCGGGGCGAGGACGAGCTCGTCGAAGCGCTGGTGGAACACGTGCCCGTCCGCGTCCCCGGGGTCGATCGTGATCGTCCGGGCACCGACGTCGACCGAGGTCGCCCGGCCGGGCACCACGGTGGTGCGGGGGAGGGCCTGACGTAACGACACCGCGACGTGGCGGGGTTGGAGCACTCCCGAGGCCACCTCGGGCAGCAGTGGCGTGTAGAGCATGTAGTCCTGCGGCGTGACGAGCACCAGCTCGACGTCGTCGTGCGCGCCGCGTCGCGTGAGCGTGCGCTCGAGTCGACGGAGCGCGGTGAAACCGGCGAAGCCCGCACCGACGACCACGACGCGGGTCCGCCCGTCGGCGCTCGGTGCCGTGTCCATGTGTTCTCCCTCGGGCGGCCGGCTGCGGGGGCCAGTCCACGCCGTCGGGCGCGTCACGGGCTTGAGTCGGGTGACTGCCCCGAGGTGGATGCGGCTCGTCCGCCGGCACGAGCAGTCGGTTGACCGAATCGTCGGGGCCCTCCGCGGGTCCAGCCTTCTGGCATCGCCCCGATACGGAGGACCTCATGACCCGTGTTCCCGACGCCGAGCTCGTCCTGGTCCCCGGTGGCACCCTCGTCACGGCCACGCCCGAGGAGGGCCGCGCGCTCGCGCTGACGCTGGCCCGCCACACGATCCACGCGATCCAGCCGGAGCTCGAGACGCTGCAGGCCGGACGCAAGGAGTACGCCACCGAGCCCGACTCGCTGATCGCCGCCGGCCACGTGGTCGCCCTCGAGTTCGCCACCGTCGCGGCCGCCAACGGCTACTGGCGGCCGTGAACCGTGCCCGGCCGAGGACGCTCCGTCACTCCCGAAAGGACCCGTCATGACCCCTGTGCTCTTCATCCACGGCCTCTGGTTGCACCAGAGCTCGTGGGCCCCCTGGATGGAGATGTTCTCCGCCGAGGGCTACGACCCCTACGCCGCGGGATGGCCCGGCGAGCCCGACACCGTCGACGCGGCGCGGGCGAACCCCGAGGCGGTCGCGGACTTCGGCATCGACGACGTCGTCGAGCACCACGCGAAGCTGATCGCCGAGCTCCCGGGCAAGCCGATCCTCGTGGGGCACTCCTTCGGCGGGATGTTCGCCCAGAAGCTGCTGGGCATGGATCTCGCCGTCGCCGCGGTGGCCATCGACGCCGCGCAGTTCAAGGGTGTGCTGCCGCTGCCGCTGTCGTCCCTGCACGCGACGTTCCCGGTGTTCCGGAGCCCCTCGAACAAGCACCACGCGGTGAGCCTGACCGCGGAGCAGTTCCGGTACGCGTTCGCCGGCGCGGTGTCCGAGGAGGAGTCGCGGGAACTGTGGGAGGCCTGGGCGATCCCGTCGCCGGGCAGGCCGCTGTTCGAGGCCGCCTCGGCGAACTTCTCGCCGCACTCCCCGGCGACGGTCGCCACCCGCAACGCCGACCGGGGGCCGTTGCTGCTGACCATGGGCGGCCAGGACAGGACCGTGCCCGAGGCCATCACCAAGGCCGAGTACAAGAAGTACCGCGACTCCGGGGCGGTCACCGACCTGCACGAGTTCCCCGACCGTTCCCACTCGCTCACGATCGACCACGGCTGGATGGAGATCGCCCGCGACGCCCTGGACTGGCTGGACGAGCAGGGTCAGGGTCGCTGATCCCGGCCGGCCCCCGCACCGACGACCACCGTGACCGACACCCTCGTGGTCGGGGTGGCGCCCGACGACGTCTCGCGCCACGTCCTCGCGCGGGCCCGCCAGGACGCCTCGCGGTGGGAGCTCGACGGCGTGGTCGCCCTCGTCGTCGTGGAGCCCCCGTCGTTCGGCTGGCTGTGGTCGTCGGCGCGGGAGGACACGCGGTCCGAGCTCGGCGCGGTGCGGGCGGCGGTCGCCGCCGGGCTCGACGCGGGCCCGGCGGGAACCGTGGTGGGGGAGCGCGCGCCGCTCGTCGTCCGCGTCGTCCGGGGTGCGCCCGTGGCGCGGTTGACCGGGCTCTCGGCCGGCGCCGTCGGTCTCTACGTCGGACGCGGGCCGGCCGACGTCCTGGGCGCGGTGGCGCTCGGGTGCGCCTTCTCGGCGCGCTGCCCCGTGACGCTGGTGCCGCGGGAGGAGGCCCGCCCGGCTCGCGGGCCGGTCGTCGTGGGTCTCGACGATTCGCAGTGCGCCCGCGGCGCCGTCGAGCACGCCTTCGAGGAGGGCGTCCGGTCCGGTCGGCCCGTCCTGGTGGTCTCGGTCGTCGACGGTCCGCCCGGCGCAGCCGGCCCGGGCTCGCCGCTGGACCGAGGGGGCGACGTCCGTCGGGCCGTCGAGGTGCGCAGCCGGGCGACGGTGCACGAACTGGTGGCGCACCGTCCTCGCGGCCGGCGGCCCGAGGTGACGGTCGAGGTGTTCGAGGGGGCGCCGGCGGCGGTGCTCTGCGACGTGGCGCGGCGCGTGGGGGCGTCGGTCCTCGTGCTCGGCGCGCGGGGCCGTGGCCGGGCCGGCGGCCCCGGCATCCCCGTCGGTGCGGTCGCCACGCGGGTACTGCTGCGCGCTCCGGGCGCGGTGCGCATCCTGCGCGGCGCATCGCGATGACGGTGTCGGTCCCGGCGGCGATGGCCGACGATGGGGGCGATCACCGGGAGCGGAGGGGGGACGGGATGGTGTCGGTGCCGCCGGACCCCCGTGGCCCGTCGGCCACGCCGTCGCGCCTGGTCCGGGCGAAGCTGACCATGCCCGAGCACGACGGCCGCCTCGTCGCCCGGCCCCGGCTCGACGCCGAGATCGCGCACCTGCTCGCCCGCCACCCGGTCGTCGTGGTCGCGGCGGTCGCCGGGGCGGGCAAGACGGTCGCCCTGGCGCAGGCGCTGCGGTCCGTGGCGCGCCCGGTGGCGTGGGTACGTCTCGACACCTCCGACCGGGCGGCGGGACGCCTGGTGGTCTACCTCGAGGCCGCGGCGCAGGCCCGGTACCCGGCCGTGGCCGGACGCGCGTCCGCGGCGATGCGCGACGGGGCACCGCCGGACGAGGCCGCGGCGCTGCTCGCCGAGGGCCTCGCGGGCAGCGAGCTCGTCCTGGTCTGTGACGACGTGGACCGGGTCCGGCCGAGCGCACAGGCGGTGGCCGTGCTGTCCGCCGTCGCGCGCCACCTGCCCGCCGGGGCGAATCTCGTACTCGTCTCCCGTCACGCCGTCGCCCTCACCTCGACGGCCACGCAGGACCTCGGCCGGACCGGGGTGCTCGACGCGGACTCGCTGCGCTTCCGGACGGGCGAGGCCCGCGCGGCCCTGGCGCGCCGGGGACTCGCGGAGGTCGACGTCGAGGACGCGGTGCGCGCGACCGGCGGGTGGGTCACCGGCCTGCTGTTCTCGACGGCCGCCGGGCCGGAGGACGGCACCGCGCTGTCGTCGTACCTCGACGAGCAGGTGTGGGACGACCTCGCGCCCGACCAGCAGGACCTCCTGCTGCGCACCGCCGTGCTCGAGGAGGTCACGACCGGCGCCGCCGCCGAGCTCGGGGCCGCGGAGCCCGCCCGGACCATGGCCGGGCTGCGGGCCCGCCACCTCCCGCTGTCCTGGGCCGGGTCCGGTCGTGGCTTCACGCTCCATCCGCACTTCCGGGAGTTCGTCCTCGGGATGGTGGCCGCCCGGGACGCGGTGTGGCAGGGCGAGGTGCGGCGTCGCCACGTCGCGCTGCTGTCCTCCCGGGGCCGCACGGAGGACGCCGTGGAGGCGCTCCTCGAGGCGGGAGACGCCGACGAGGCCTGGCGCTATGCCGTCGACGTCCTCCCGCTCGTCGTCGAACGCATGGACCTGGCCCAGGCGGCCCGGTGGCTCGACGCCCTCGACGTGGTCCACCGTCCGCTGTCCCCGCCGGTGACGACGGTGGCGCTGCGGGTGGCGTTCGGGCTGGAGCAGTACCGGCGGGGTGCGGCGCTGTGGGACGTCCACGGCCTGCGGTGGGTGGACGAGCTGGTGCGCGCCGGTGCGCTTGAGCCGGTCGTGCTGCTCGTGTGGTGCCTCTGGCACCTGGGCCGGCTGACCGAGGCGCGGCGGGCGACCACGACGCTGCCCGAGGGCGGCTGGCACCGGCGCGCCGCCGAGACCGTGCTCGCGCTCAGCGTCGACGACCCGCCCGGCTTCCCGGTGCTCTCGGAGCCCCGGGCCGGGCCCCTCGACGGTCTCCTCCTGCGCGTCGCCTGGTCCCGCGGCCGGCTCGACCTCGTGCGCGACCCGCGGGGACCGGGCGGACCCTGGCGGGAGGTCCAGAGTGCGCCCTGGCGGATCGCGGCCCTGCGCGCGGCGGGCCGGCTGGACGAGGCCCTCGCCGAGTG
>JAVXWR010000399.1:0-13335 GCA_032230725.1 Actinomycetota bacterium | reverse complement strand
TCGCCGCCGAACTCAACGGCCGACCCCGCAAGACCCTCGACTGGGACACCCCGGCCGAGCGCCTTGCTAGCGTGCTCAACCAGGCCAGCTAGCAGCGGTGTTGCGACCACCCCTAGAGCCCGCCCTTCGGTGATGAACCGGCCGTTCGTGCGTTCCGGGCCGGCGGTGGGGTGGGGTGGTCCTCAGCGCAGCGAGCGCGCCCGCGGCACCCACGTCCGGGTGAAGCGCTGCAGCACCGGGGCCGCGCGGCCCACGAGCATCGGCAGGACCGGGAGCGGGTCGTCGAGGGCGAACCAGCCGTACTCGGTCGACGGCGCGCGCCCCTCCGGCGCCGGACCGTCGGTGCGGTCGCCGCGGTAGGCGACCCGGGCCGCGTAGTCGAAGTCCTCGGCGACGAACGCGCGCCCCTCGGGGAACGGCGCCCGCGGGGCCGCGCGGCCGGTGAGCGCCAGGTGCTGCGCGCGCACGACGTCGAGGCCCGCCTCGTCCTCGAAGAGCCGGAACTGCGCCCCGACCCTCGGGTTGAAGTCGACGAGCTTGTAGCGCCCGTCGCGCAGGTCGCGCCGCCAGTCGAGGTCGGCGATCCCGCGGAAGCCGACGGCGTCGAAGAGCTTGCGGGCGAGTCCGGCGAGCTCGTCGTTCCAGCGCGCCCGGCCCGCCGTCGTGAACCCGGCGTGCGGCGGCCAGGACCGGAGCTTCACCCCGGTGAACAGCGTGCCCTCGTCGGGCGCCCCGGGGCCGGGCCACCAGGCGTGCACCACCCAGTCCTCGGCGGTCTGCCGCGGCACGTACTCCTGCAGGATCACCGACGGTGCCTCGTCCCAGTCCAGGGCCATCGCGCGCAGCCGGTCCGGGGTGTCGACGACGGTGGAGGAACGGACCGTCGGGCGGCGGTGGCGCTCGAACGGGTGGCGGCTCTTGACGACGACGGGGAACGCGCCGTGCGCGGCGTACTCCTCGACCTCGGCGAGGCTCTCGGGGAACACCGTCGTCGGCGTCGGGATGCCGTGCTCGGCGCAGAGCCGGAAGAGGCCCTCTTTGCTTGCGACGCGGCGGGGCAGCCCCGGGTCGTCGGAGCGCGGGAAGAGGAAGTCGTCGGACAGGCCCGGCTCGGCGGCCAGTTCCGAGACCGCCACCGCGCCTTCGTCGTCGGTCGTGATGAGCACCGCCGGCCGGCCGATCGCCTTCGCGATGCCGTGCAGTCCCTCGGCGAGCTCGGCGGGGTCCTCGCTGCCGGTGGTCGGCCAGGAGAACCGGCCGCGCAGGTGGCGCGAGCAGGCGGCCGGGGTGAAGGGGCCCTCGGTGACCGCGTAGACGTCGACCCCGCAGCGTCCGAGGCTGCGGACGACGCCGACCCCACCGTGGTGCAACGGGTAGTTGCCGAGCTTGAGCAGCAGCGCCGGCACCGAACGGTCCAGCTCCACCCGCTGTCGTGCTGTGCCTCGCGTGTCGATCAGCACCGTGCACCCCCTCCCCGGGCCTGCTCCCCGGTCGTCCGGTCCAACGACCCGACGGCGCCCGGAGCGATCCGGGTCGCCCCTCCGGGGCGGACCGACCCCCGATCGGGGGACATCTCGTCGGGCGAGCGTAGACGGACCTGACATCGGTCCTCCTGCAGGCCCGGTGGGGCGCGGCGGGGCCGTGGAGCGGGTCGTGCCACCATCGCCGCCGTCCCGCCGCGGCGGGCGTGACGCGGGGGAGGCGACGGTGGAGGGCGATCCGACCGGCACGGGGCTCGCCGTGCTCGTGGTGTCCGCCGGGGCGGCGGAGGAGCTCCAGCGGTCCCTCGACGGGGTGGCGAAGCACCTCCCGGCAGCGCGGGTGCTGGTCTGGTGCCAACCGGTCGGCGGTGGTGCCGACGGCCGCGTGGGTCTCGCGGCCGCCCGGCCCCAGGTCGACTGGACGTTCGCCGAGGCCGACGCCGGACGGGTCGCCGCCCGCAACGCGCTCGCGGCCCGCGCGGACGCCGCATCCGGTGCGGCGAACGATGTGGCGGGCGGGGCGGCGACGGATCTGCTGCTGCTCGAGCCCGGCGTCGAGCTCCTCGGTCCGCTCGCCGCGGCCCGGGCGGTGCTGGCCCGGCCCGGGGTCGCCGCCGTCGCGCCGGTCCCCGAGTCCGACCCGGCCGACCCCCACCCGTGGGACGCGGTCGTGCGGCGCACACCCGGGCTGGTCCGCGACCTGATGGCGCACGCCGGCGTGGCCGAGCGCCTCCGGGGGCGTCCCGCCGGCGACCTGCTCGCGGCCCCGCCCGGCGAGGGTCCCGTCGACGGGGTGCTCGTCGGGGGCTGCCTGCTGGTGTCCGGGGCGGCGCGCGCGGCGCTCGGCGGCTTCGACGAGGACTTCTTCGACCGCGGTGAGGACCTCGCCTGGCAGCGGACCGCCCGCGCCGCGGGATGGACGCTGCACCTGGTCGCCGACCCCGACGACCGCGCCGGCCAGGTCCGGCTGCCCGGCGACTCCCTCGCGTCGACCGACCCGGACCGGGTGCGCCGCGAGACCGAGCTCGAGCGGGCCGCGCGGGTGATCCTGCTCGGCAACGCCGGGCATCGTGGCGCGGGCACGGCGTACGCCGCGGGCACCCGCGTGCTCGACCACCTGCTCCCGGCCGCCCGGGCCGCGCGCCGCCGTCGCACCGAGCGGACCACCGAGCGGGAGCCCGGCCGCCCCGGCGTCGTCATCACGTCGAACAACCTCGTCCTCGGCGGCGCCGAGCGGCAGCGCATCCTGCTGGCCAACGAGCTCGTCGCCCGCGGCCACCCGGTGACGGTGGTGTGCCTCAAGGAGCTGGGCCGCTACGTCACCGAGCTCGACCCGCGGGTGCGCCTCTCGCTGCAGCCGTTCTGGCAGCCGGTCGTGGACGCGGCCGACCTGCCCGGCGACGACGCCGTGGTCGTCGGCGGCGTCACGAACACCGAGATGGGCTTCGCGCTCGCGTGGCGGGCGCTGGGCCGCGCGCGGGGGCAGCGGCGCTACTGGGTGCCGGCCACGCACGACCCGGCCGAGCTGGACCGCGCCACCTACACCTCGAACCAGGCGCGCGCGCTGCGGGCCGCCGACGGCCTCGTCGTGCTCTCGCGGCAGCACCACCTCGACCTGACCCGCCACCAGCGCCTGACCGACCGCGTCATGGTGGTCCCGAACGGCATCCCCGAGCCGGAGCCGCTGCCGTGGCGCGCGACCGGCGGGCGGATCCGTTTCGGGATGCTCACCCGGATCAAGGCCTACAAGAACCCGCTGCTGCTCATCGAGGCGCTCGCCGCCCTCGACGCCCGCGGCCTGACCGGGTGGTCGCTGGACATCTTCGGCGACGGGCCCGATCGCGCCGAGCTGGAGGCGCGGACGCCGGCCCACCTGGCCGACCGGGTGCGCTGGCGGGGCCGATCGTCCGGGCCGGACCACGCCTTCGCGGAGATCGACGTCCTCTGCGTCCCCAGCGGATTCGAGGCGTTCCCGCTGGTGATGGTCGAGGCGATGGCCCGCGGGGTGCCGGTGATGGCCGCGGTGAGCGGGGCGATCCCCGAGATGCTCGACGACGGGCGGGCCGGGGTCATCGTCGACCCGCTCACCCCACAGGCCTGGACCGACGCGTGCGCGGCCGTGCTCCGCGACCCCGACCGGATCGCCGCACTCGGCGCCGCCGGACGGGCCCGCGCCCTGGCGAACTACACCTCGTCCGCCATGGCCGACCAGTACCAGCAGGCGTTCGCCGAGGTCGGTGCGCTCCGCACGGCTACGTGACCCGCTCGGCCAGGTCGCCGTCGGCCTCGGCACGCATTCGGCGCAGGTCCCCGTGCCAACGGTCCGCGACGAGCTCCGCGCCCTGCGCCAGCGCGTCGGTCGTCTGGTCCTTGCTCAGGAACTTCGCCCGGGACAGCGCGTCGTGGACGTCCTCGCGGGCGGCGTCGCGCATCCGCTGCGGCGAGCCGAGGCCGGAGTCGACGAGCTCGCGGCAGGCCCGCGTGCCGAGGATCGCGCGCACCCGTCCGGAGAGCAGCACCGCGAGGACGAGCAGGCGGTAGAGCGCGCGGGCTCGTCCGCGAGGGCGATGCCGGCCTCCTCGGCGAAGGTCTCGCCCCCGGCCTCGAGCAGGGCCGCGTCCCTCTCGGCGTGCGTCATGGGGAGGGCGTACCCGCTCCGGGCGGCGGGCCCGGCACGCGGACACGGAGAATTGCCGGTGTGAGAGCACCCCGCCTGGTCGCCAGCGACGTCGACGGCACGTTGCTGGCCGCCGACGGGCACCCCGGCGCGCGCCTGCTCGCGGTGCTCGACCGGATGCGGGACGCGGACGTCCCGCTGGTGCTGGCCACCGGTCGGCCGCCGCGCTGGATCCTCCCGGTGTGCGACGCGCTCGGGGAGCGCGGGCTGTGCGTGGCCGCGAACGGCGCCGTGCTCTGGGACGCCGGCACCGACCGGGTGCTCGAGGCCGCCGAGTTCGACACCGACACGCTGCGCGAGGTCATCGAGCGGTTGCGGGTCGCCCTGCCCGGGGCGGGGCTCGCCGTGGAGCGGGTCCCGCGTCCGGGGGTGGCGGAGTACTGCAGCGCGCCCGGGTTCGAGCACGCCTGGCCGAACTCCGACCACGTCGTCGTCCCGGCCGACGAGCTGACCGCCCTCCCGGCGATGAAGGTCCTCGCGCGCCGGCCGGGCCTGTCCAGTGACGCGATGGCGGCCGCGGTGCGCGACGGACTCGGCGAGCTCGTCGACGTGACGTTCTCGGCGTCGGGCGGGCTCGTGGAGTGCTCGGTGCTCGGGGTGACCAAGGCGTACGGGCTCGCGCAGGCGGCGGCCCACCTCGGCGTAGCTGCGGAGGAGGTCGTCGCCTTCGGCGACATGCCCAACGACCTGGAGATGCTGCGCTGGGCCGGCCACGGCGTCGCGATGGGCAACGCGCACCCCGAGCTGGCGGCCGCCGCCGACGAGGTCACGGCCCACCACGACGAGGACGGGGTCGCCCTCGTGCTCGAGCGCTGGTTCTCCAGCCCGGCCCCGATCAGGCCGGCGCCGGCGCGGTGAACCTCCCTGACGGCCGCTTGTCAAGGCCCGCGTAGCATCGCCCCGGTTGCCGCCCGGCCTCCTCCGGTGGGGGCGGCCCTGACTCGGGGAGATCCCGGGAGGAGGACGTGTGCTCGATCGGGCGCCCGACATGAGCGACGATCCGAACGGTGAGGTCGCCGCGCTGACCGCGGTCCAGCGCCGCATCGACCACCCCTCCGTGGTGCGGGCCGCCCGCGCCATGTCCTTCTTCGGTGAGCACGCCGCGGGCTGGATCGCGATCGGCGCCACCGGTGCCGCGCTCGACCGCTCCCGGCGCCGTCAGTGGGTGACCGCGACGGCCGGGGTCGTCGCCGCCCACGGCACGTCCATCGCCGTCAAGCGCGTCGTCCGCCGGCCGCGGCCGCACGACCCGCGGGTCGCGGTCCACGTCGGGACGCCGAGCCGGTTGAGCTTCCCGTCCTCGCACGCCACCTCCACGACGGCCGCCGCGGTGCTCTTCGGCGGCCTGCTCGGACGGCCGGGTGCCGTCCTGCCGACCGTGCCCGCGATGGCGCTCTCGCGCCTGGTGCTGGGCGTCCACTACCCGACCGACGTGCTGGCCGGGTCCGCCCTCGGGGTGGCGTGCGCCCTGGGCGCACGTCGTCTCATCGCGCGCGGATCCGTCGGCCGCTGGAGGACCGCATGACCATGTCGCAGGACGCGAAGCGGGGCCGGGGGACCGGGGACGAGGACACCCCGGAGACCGAGGCCGCCCGCCTCGCCGTCGACGCCCTCGAGGAGCGCGAGCCCGAGGACGCTCCCGACGACGTCGCGGTGCCGGTGCGCCGTACCGGCCCCCTCGCGCTCCCGCTGGGCGTGCTCAAGACGATGCGGCCCAAGCAGTGGGTCAAGAACGTCCTGGTGCTCGCGGCGCCCTTCGCGGCAGGCCGGCTGGGCGAGGTCGGCGTGCTCATGCACGTCGTCGTCGCCTTCGCGGTGTTCTCGCTCGCCGCGTCCGGGGTCTACCTGGTCAACGATGCCCGCGACGTCGAGGCCGACCGCGCGCACCCGAAGAAGCGCTTCCGGCCCATCGCGGCCGGCATCGTGCCGGCGTCGGTGGCCTACGGCGTCGCCGTGGTGCTCTTCGCCGGCGCGATCGCGCTGAGCTTCCTCGCGACCCGCAACCTCGCGATCGTGGCCGCGGTCTACATCGTGGTCCAGCTGGCGTACTGCGTGTGGCTCAAGCACGAGCCCGTGATCGACATCTGCATCGTGTCGTCCGGGTTCCTCATGCGCGCCATCGCCGGTGGTGCCGCCGCGACGCTCTACCTCTCGCCGTGGTTCCTGCTGACGATGGCGTTCGGCTCGCTGTTCATGGCGGCGGGCAAGCGCTACGCCGAGATGCGCCTCGCCGAGCGGACCGGCGCGAAGATCCGCAAGTCGCTGGAGCGCTACTCGGCGTCCTACCTGCGCTTCGTGTGGTCGCTCTCGGCCACCGTCGTGATCATGGCCTACGGGTTGTGGGCCTTCGGGATCGGCGTGACGACGATCCCGGACCGCGCCCCGACCCCCCCGAGCATGTGGGCGATCATCTCGGTGGTGCCCTTCGTGGTGGCGATCCTGCGCTACGCGGTGGACGTCGACGGCGGCAACGGCGGCGAGCCCGAGGAGATCGTGCTGCACGACCGCGTGCTCCAGGTCCTCGGCGTCGCCTGGGTCGTCCTCGTCTTCCTCGCGGTCGCGCTGAGCCCTGCCGTCGTGCGCTGAGGTCGAACCGCGGACCCGGTGGCGCACGGATGCTCCGGACATGAGGGGACCGAGACGGTGAGCGCATTCCTCGGGCGGCGGGCACCGCTGTTCTGGGCGCTCGTGCGCTACGCGCTGGTCGGTGTCGTGAACGCCGCCACCTACTACGTCGTCTACCTGCTCGTGCTGGGCCACGTCGGCTACCTCGTCGCCCACGTCATCGGGCTCGGCGCCGCGATGGTGGTGTCGTTCTTCCTGAACTGCCGCGTGACGTTCCGCGTGCGGCCCTCGTGGCGCCGCTTCCTGCTCTACCCGGCCTCGCAGGCGGTCAACGTCGCGGCGACGACGATCGGCGTGGTCGCGCTCGTCCACCTCGGCGTGGACGAGCGGGTCGCCCCGCTCGCGGCCGCCGTGATCGCGGTGCCGGCGAGCTTCCTCGCCGCCCGGCTCGTCCTCGCCCACCACCGGGCCACCACCGCGACCGGGCCGATCCCGGTCGTGACGAGCACCGGGCCCGTCGCCCCCCGGGACCCGAACCCGGCCACCGGCCCGCTCGCGACGGTGGACCCGGCGGCCGCCGCCGTGATCGAGGACGATCCGGTGACGCTGCGCCTCATCGCCGTTCGACGGTGATGGTGGTCCACGCCCCGACGTGGATGGAGTCCCCGGAGGCCAGCGGCACCGGCGTCCCCGGCTCGAGCCTCTCCCCGGCGTAGTTCACCGAGGTCCCGTTCGTGGACCCGGAGTCGAGGACCACCCAGCGGTCCGGCCCGACGGCGAGCAGCACCGCGTGCCGGTGGGAGACCCCCGGGTCGCGCGGCGGCCCCGTGAGGTCGATCCCGGGGACGTCGTCGTCGGGACCGGCCACGCCCGGGGCGTCGTCGGGCACCCCGCGCCGCCCGATGCGGACCTCGTCGCCCCGCAGCGGGACCTCGAACTCCACGGGATCGGTGGGGAACCCGGGCAGCTCCACCCGGCCCGGGGCGGGCTGGGGACGGGCGCGGACGAGCTCGTAGTGGTCCCGGTCGGCCCAGACCCGCGCGGTCCACCCGCTCACGGGCGGGGCCGGGTCGTCTCGCCGGGGTCCTCGCCGTCGATCGCCCGGTCGTCGTCCTCGTCGTCGTCCTCGTCCTCGTCGTCGCCGTCGAGCGGGATGAGGATGGGCCCGGTGTCGTCGCTGCCGTCGGGACGCGGGTCCCACTCGCCCTCGCCGTCGGCGGGGTCGAGGGGCAGCAGGGCCACCGTGGCGTTGTCGTGGCCGCCGTCGGCGAGGGCCGCGTCGACCAGGGCACGTGCGTCGGCGAGGACGTCGTCGCCCGTCAGCAGTGCGGCGAGGCGGTCGGCGTCCGGGATGTGGTTCCACACCCCGTCGCTGCACAGCAGCAGGTAGCCCGGGCCGGCGGGCCGGAAGCGACGGGCCCGCGCGGGACCTTCGGGGGAGTCGTGGCCCAGCCAGCGGGTGAGCACGTGTGCGCGGCGGTCGGCGTGCGCCTGCTCGCGCGTCATCACCCCGGCCGCCGCGATCTCCTCCGCCCAGGAGTCGTCGGTGGAGAGCAGCTGCGAGGTGCCGTCGGAGGCGAGCCAGTACACCCGGCTGTCGCCGACCCACGAGACGACCGCCGACCCCGCCCGCGTGACCGCCCCGGTGTAGGTGGTGGCCGGCGGGTCGTTCGGGTCCCCGCCGTAGCGCACCAGGTCCGCCGCCGCCTCAGCCGCGGCGCCCGCGGCCGTGGCGGCCAGGGCGTCGAGCCCGGCGCCGTCGTCGTACGCGGCCACGCGGGTCAGGACGGCGGCCACCGCGGCCTCCGCGGCGGCCAGGGATGCCTCGTCACCGCGGCGGGCGGAGGCCACGCCGTCGCAGACGGACCCGAGCAGCAGCTCCCCGGTCGGGGTCGCGATCCGGCCGAGCGCGCACGCGTCCTCGTTGCGTCGCCGCCGCAGTCCCCGGTCGGTGACCGCCGCGCCGGGGCCGAGGCGGAACTCCACATGGTCGCGCACGGCCGGCCGCCGGGTCCCGCAGTTGCCGCACGCGCCCTCGACGGCCTGGCCGGCGTCCGCGCCGCACTCGGGGCAGTCGGCCTCCTCGATCTCCGCGCGAGTGGCCTCCAGCACCGCCCGCAGGTCGGTGTGCTCGCCGGCGGTCCCCGCCGGGCCGACGGACTGCACCGGGACGCCGCCGGTGGGGTCCGGGTCCCGCACGTCCGCGGCCGCGTCGGGCACGGGGGTCCCCGACGGCGGCGTCGGGCGCCCGGGGCTCGAACGGTCGGGGCCCGGGTCGTCGGAGCCGTTCGTCGCGGACGGCGGCGCGGAGGACTCGGTCACGTCGGGAAAGCTCCTCGTGGGGCGGGCGCGCGGGGGGAGACGCCGGGATCGTCTCGGCGGGGATCGCCGTGGTCGGGATCATCTTGGTGTACGGCCCCGCGGTCGGCCGCTCCACCCACGCCGGGACGCTCCGGACGTTCTTCCCGCGCTGTGCGCGTCGCCGCGGCCAGGTCCGCGGCGAGGGCCGCGACGTCGGGGTACCGCTGCCCGGGATCGGCGGCGGTGGCCCGCGCGATCACCGGATCCAGTCCGGTCGGGGCGCCCCCGGAGCGGCGGGGGGCGAGCTGCGGGCGCACCGGGCGTCCGAGCAGGACGTCGAGCGTCCGGCCCAGCGCGTACACGTCCGAGGCCACCGACGGGCCCGCACCGCCCGGGGCGATCTCCGGGGCGAGGAAGCCCTCGGTGCCCCAGACGGGGGTGACGCGGTCGTCGAGCCGGCGCACCGACCCGAGGTCGACCAGGACCGGTCCGTGCGGGCCGCGCAGCACGTTGCCCGGCTTGAGGTCGGCGTGCAGCAGGCCGAGGCCGTGCAGGTGCGCGACGGCGGGCGCAATCCCCAGCACGACGGCCGCGGCGGTGGCGGGGTCCGTCGGACCGTGCGCGGGACCGCCCTCGACGGGATCGAGCACGAGGTGCACCGTCCCGGCGTGGCCGACCACGTCGCGCAGCCCGACGAGCGCGGGGTGGCCGCGGCCGAGCAGCAGCGCGGGCGTCGCGGCGTCGCCGTCCCGGCGCGGGGCGAGCACGACCGGTTCGCCCCGCGTCCCGACGGCGGTGTAGAGCCAGTCCCCGCCGCGGGCGAGCAGGCCGGTGACCCGCCACCGGTCGGCCAGCACGGTGCCCGGCGCGAGGTCCGGGGTCAGGTCGAACGGACGGCGGCAGTGCGCGCAGGTGCCGCGCAGCCGTCCCGGACGCCCGTCCCGGGCCCGGCCGACCGCGGCGTCGCAGTGCGGGCACCACCGGCGCGACTCCGGGAAGAGGGTGGCCGCGCGCGCCAGGAGGGCCTCCGGGGCAGGGGCCCCGGCTGCCGACCGCAGACCGCGGCGTCTGCCGGCCACCCTGTGACGATCCACCGCGTGCTCCCCGTGCGCGGATGACCGGCACCCGCTCGCCCCGACGCCGTGCGCCGGGCTCTCCTGGCCCGTGCGCCACGGTCCGAGCACGATACCTCTCCACCGGCCCCGTTCCCCGCGACCACGCATCCCGACCGGGGCACGCCGGGACTCGGGCCCCGACGGCGGACGGACGTCGGCCGGGTCGCGACCGGCCCAGGCCCGCGCGGCATGCGGCGGTGTTCCCGTGCTCGGCGGTCCGCGGGTCCGGGCCCCCCGCGCCGCGGGGCCGGGAAGGTGCGATGCTGGCGCCACGCACCCCTGTTCGGAGCGGTCGGAGCGCCACCGGTTGCGCTGCGCGGTCCGGACCCCGAGCCACGGAGACGCGCAGTGACTTCATCGACTCCGGCCCCCTCGACGGGGCCGCGGACGAGCGAGGACCAGCCCTCCGGTGCCCGGCACCGCGACGAGGGCACCGCCGCCACGACGCCCGAGGGGCCCGGCTCGTCCACCGAGGGCCCCACCGGCTCCCGCGCCGACGACGCCACCACGTCCGACCTCCCCACCGGCACGGGCTCGGCCACGGCGTCCTCGGGCGCCCCTGACGCCCCGGTGCCCGACCCGGACCTCGCCCGGGTCGCCGCGGAGGCGGAGCGCGCGCTCGCGGACGCCGCGAAGGAGGCCGAGAAGGCCGTGGCGGAGGCCCACGACGACGGGCAGGACGCCGTGCGGAAGAACTACGACGACGCCCGGCGTGCGGCGGCGGAGGCCTACGAGCAGTCCTCGGCCCGGACCGACCCGCAGGAGTGAGCCCCGCCCCGCGTCAGCGGCGGATCAGGGGCACGACCGTCGGGCCGGAGCGGGGAGGGGGCCGCGCGATGGGTGTGCAGACGAGGGTGACCGAGCACGGCGTCCTCCTGCGCTTCACTGGCCGCGACCGGGTCTACGCCTGCCGCGGCGGGGTCTTCCTGCCGATCGACCGCGTCCTGGGAGCCCGGACCCTGGGGCGCCGCGACGCCGTCGCGGCCAGCCCCCGCGTGCACCTGCCCGGGATCTCGGTCCCCGGCGTGCTCCGCGCCGGCGCGTACGGCGTCGGCGAACGCCGGCAGCTGTGGATGGTCCACGCGGCGACGACACTGCTCGCGATCTACCTGCGCGGCGTCCCGTTCCACCGCGTGGTGGTCGAGGTCGAGGACCCGGAGGGCCTGAGCAAGGTCATCAACGCCGCCCTGCCCCCGCGCGGCCTGCCACCCGGCGCCCACCGCGGCGGCTGAGGCGCGGCCCCGCGTCACCTCATCCGGTGGCGCCCTCGGCGATCAGTGGTTCGAGCAGGAGGTCCGGCTGGTTCTGCCGGACGGCCTGCAGCCGCCACTTGTGCGGGAAGAGGGCGAGCAGCTCGCCGTCCGCGCGGCGGGTGAGGACCTCGATGCCGATCGAGCCCTTCAGCGCCTCCGCCCCCGCGGCGTCGGTGCGCCGCGCGAGCGTGTAGTCGAGCCGCTCCAGCTTGATGGGCGCGGAGAACTCGTCGCCGAGCCGGGCGGCGACCACCTCGAACTGCAGGGGGCCGACGGCGGCGAGCACGGGCGCCTGGTCCCCGCGCAGGTCGGAGGAGAGCACCTGGATGACGCCCTCGGAGTCGAGCTGCTCGATGCCCTTGCGGAACTGCTTGGTCTTCGACGCGTCCGCGACCCGCGCCACCGAGAAGTGCTCGGGGGCGAAGCTCGGGATGGTCGGGAAGGTGACCGGCTTCTCGGCCCACAGCGTGTCGCCCGGACGCAGTGCGGTCGCGTTGACCAGACCGACGATGTCGCCGGGGAAGGCCTCGTCGATCGTCGAGCGGTCCCGCCCGAACATGGCCTGGGCGTACTTGGTGGCGAACGGGCGCCCGGTGGCGTCGTGGGTGAGCACCATGCCCCGCTCGAAGCGGCCGGAGCAGACCCGGACGAACGCCACGCGGTCGCGGTGGGACTTGTCCATCGACGCCTGGACCTTGAAGACCAATCCCGAGAACGGCGCCTCGAGGGGCCGCGGGTCACCGGCGGCCGACGGGCGCGGGGACGGCGGTGGGGCCAGGTCCACCAGCGCGTCGAGCAGCCGCGCCACGCCGATGTTGGACAGTGCGGCACCGAACATGACGGGGGTGGCGATCCCGGCGTGGAAGTCGGTCGCGTCGAAGTCGGCGCCGATCTCCCCGAGCAGCTCCAGCTCCTCGGTGGCGCGCTCCCAGTCCACGCCCTCCTCGGCGGCGGCCCGGTCGGCGTCGAGGATCTCCTCGCCGGCCTTCGAGGCGCCGTGGGCGGTGCGGGTGAACCGGCGCATGGTGCCGTCGGCGCGCTCGACGAGGCCGTGGAAGTCCCCGGCGATCCCGACCGGCCACGTGATCGGCGTCGGGCGCAGCCCGATCCGCTGCTCGACCTCGTCGACGAGCTCCAGCGGCTCGCGGCCCGGGCGGTCCCACTTGTTGACGAAGGTCAGCACCGGCACCCCGCGGGCGCGACACACGTCGAAGAGCTTGAGGGTCTGCGGCTCGAGACCGCGGGCGGCGTCGAGCAGCATCACGGCGGCGTCGACGGCGGCGAGGACGCGGTAGGTGTCCTCGGAGAAGTCGCCGTGGCCGGGGGTGTCGAGCAGGTTGATCACGTGGTCGCGGTAGGCGAACTGCAGCACCGCGGAGGTCACCGAGATGCCGCGCTCGCGCTCCATGTCCATCCAGTCGGAGGTGACGCCGCGGCGCCCGCCCTTCCCGTGGACCGCGCCCGCCGCGGAGATCACCTCGGCGTGCAGGGCCAGCGCCTCGGTGAGCGTCGACTTGCCCGCGTCGGGATGGGAGATGACGGCGAAGGTCCGGCGACGGCGCGCCTGCCCCGCCGGCGTGCGGTCCGGGCCCGGAGCGCCGCGCTCGCCCGGGTCGGTGTGCGGGGAGACCACGGTCATCCGGTGGTCCTCCCCCTCCGTGTCGCCATCACCCACCAGGTTACGGGGGGGACCGGCGTCCGGGGGACGGGGTCACCTCTGCGTCACCCGGGTGGGCGCCGCCCACCCGGACGGGCGCCTCCACGGGGCGGCATCAGGACGTCAGATGGACGCTCGTCGCGTGCAACGGACCGCCGAACGGATCGCCGGCGTTCACCTGTGCCTCACGCCGGGAGATCCACGGCAGACTGTTCACGGGCAGACCGCCCGGTTTGGTGGGCGCCGCCGCTGGACCGGTCCCCCCGGGGGGAGGGGACCGGTCCAG
>JAVXWR010000397.1:0-4039 GCA_032230725.1 Actinomycetota bacterium | reverse complement strand
CGCATCGAGGTCTCGTCGGTGGCGGTGCCGATCGTGAACCCGTCGTCGTCGACGCGCTCGCGCTCCAGGCCCCGCTTCAGCTCGACCCACTCGGGCTGGAGCTGGGCGACACCCCGCTGGTTGCGCTCGTACATCTCGGCGTCGTCGGCGAGCAGCATCCCGGCCGGGCCGACCGACCCGACGCACTGGGTGACCAGGCGGCGGTTGAGGTCGGCGGCGCCCTTGAACTGGATCGCGGTGACGTGCTGGACGGTGCGGTCAACGGCCAGCGGCTGGATCTGGAACAGCTGGATCTCGGCGATGAACAGGTTCGGGAAGATCATGATGTGGGGCGACCCGTTGATCATGATCTCGTTCGCCGTGTCGGTGCCATAAGAGGCGTGCATGGCGGCGACATAGTCGGGGATCTTCGACGCCGGCGTGCCGGCCCACCCCATCGGCACGCCCATGCGCCGGAACTCGGGGCTGAGGTCGTTCTCGGAGTGACCCCCGCCCAGCGCCCGGGTGACCGCGGTGGATTTGTCGCTGTAGAGCGCGCCGATCCCGCTGCCGGAGATCGAGAAGATCGACGAGTGCACGAACTGCGGGTGGTAGCCGTCGGTCTCGTTCTCGACCAGCATCTTCCAGTTGGCGGTGACCTCGTGCTTGACCCAGCCCGCGGTCAGCTCGACCTCGCCCTCGGGGGAGAGGCGCACGAGCTGATCGATGCGGTCCGCCGCCGCGCCGAGGTGCTCGCGCAGCGTGGGGCCGTCCTCGGCCAGGCTGGCGAACACGAACCCCTGATAGCTCTCCACCCGCGGCGCGGTGCCCATGCCCCGCAGCTGTGCGCGGGTCTCGCTGCCGTAGCCCTGCTTGAACGGGGTGCCCAGCAGCTCGCCGGTGTTCGCGAAGGTCCAGCCGTGGTACGGGCAGCGGAACGAGCTGGAGTTGCCCTGGTCGGCGTCGCAGACCAGGTTCCCCCGGTGGGCGCAGCGATTGTGCAGGACGTGGACGCCGCCCGCCTTGTCCCGGCTGAGGATGACCTGCTGCGGGCCGATCGTCTTGCGCACGTAGTCGTTCGGCTCGGGGATCTCGCTCGTGTGGCCGACGTAGACCCAGGTCGTGTACCAGATGCGCTCGAGCTCACGGGCGTAGACGGCGGGGTCGGTGTAGATCGACCCGTGGACCTTGTCGGGACGTACGAGGGCGTGGATCCGCGCGGACCCGGCGTCCGGCGGGAGATCGACGGCGGTCATCGGCGCTCCAGCGATGGTGGACGGACGTGCTCCCCGCCCACGGTGACGGTTTTTGAATCCACAGTCAAGAAATCTTCACCTCGGGTCCGCCCGGTCACTAGCGACCCGTGAAGCGCGGCCGCTCCTTGGCCGCGAACGCGGCGATGCCGTGCCGAGCGTCCTCCGAGGCGCCGGAGGCCGCCATCGTGTCGGTCTCGGCGGCGAGCTGATCCGGGAGGTCGGCCGTCCATGACCGGCGCAGCAGGTCCTTCATCTGCCCGTAGGCGCGCGTCGGCCCCGCGGCGAGCCGGGTGGCGTGCTCGAACGCGCGCGCCTCGACCTGCTCGTCGGCGACGACCTCGGTGACGAGCCCCCACTCGAGCGCCTCCCGGCCGGTCAGGCGGCGGTTGAGGAGGAAGAGCTCCTGGGCCCGGCGCATCCCGACCAGGCGGGGCAGGAACCAGGAGTTGGCGCCGTCGGACGACAGGCCGATGGCGGCGTACCCCAGCGCGAACCGGGCGTCCTCGGCGGCCACGACGATGTCGGAGACGTGGGCGAGACCCATTCCGCCGCCCGCTACCGCGCCCCGTGCCGCGCAGACCACGGGCGCGTCGAGTCGGGTGAGGCGCTCGAGCGCGAGGTGGTAATGGTCGGTCATCTGCCGCAGGCGGGCGGGCAGCTCCTCGCCCGGGGTGGTGGCGAACATCGGTAGGTCGCCGCCGACGGTCAGGTTGTCCCCGGCCCCGCAGAGCACGACCGCCCGGACGTCAGGGTCGGCGCCGGTCCGGAACACCGCCTCGTAGAGGTCCTCGACCAGGGTCACGTCGATCGCGTTGCCCGATCGCGGGCGCCGCAGGCGGATGGTGGCCACGCCGTCGACCACCTCGTGGTCGACCACCCGCAGTGGCCGCCGGCCCGACGCGACGGGCGGCGCGCTCGCCGCCCAGCGGGCGCTGTCGGTGTACTGCGCGAGCGCGGCGATGCGGTCGCCGCGGAAGTGCAGGACGTGGGCGAACGCGGCGTCGAGAGGGGCGTCGCCGTGGCGGGAGCTGCCCGTGTACCGGCCGAGGACGAGCAGGCCGCCGTCGTCCAGCGCGACGAGACGGTCGGGCTCGGCGCGGGCGCGGTAGTGCTGCCCGATCGCCCACCAGAAGTCCCGCGCCATGGCCTCCGCGCCGACGTGGGTCCCGCCGAGGCCGTACGGCAGGCCCTCCGTCGTCGCGCCCACGAAGTCGGGGTGCAGGAGCGTCACCAGGGCGTCGGCGTCCCCGCCCGCGAGAGCGGTGTAGAGCGTGCGGGCGAGCTCCTCGCGACGGGCCACGGGTGTCGCCGGGACGGCTGGAGCGTCGGTCATGGGTCCTCCTCCGTGTTCTAATACAGATTAGAACACGGGAGCGCGGTCGGAGGAGGCGATCAGGTGACCGAGCACGACGGGGACGAGGCGCCGGTGCTGGCGCACGTGGACGGCGCGGTCGGGCACGTCGTGCTGAACCGCCCGCACGCCCGCAACGCGATCACGGTGGGCCTGGCGGACGCGCTGCACGACCACCTGGTCCGGCTGGCCGGCGAGGTCCGCGTGATCGTCGTGCGCGGTGCGGGCGGTCACTTCTGCGCGGGCGGCGACGTCGACGAGGTGACCAGGCTGCGCGCCGAGGGTCGTGAGGCGTTGCGGACGCTGTTCGCGGCGTTCCACCGGGCCTGCTCGGTCGTGGCGACGCTGCCGGTGCCCGTCGTCGCCGCCGTCGAGGGCTACGCGCTGGCGGGCGGCTTCGAGTTCGTGCAGTCCGCCGACGTCGTGGTGGTGCGCGACGACGCCGTGCTCGCCGACAACCACGCCCGCAACGGCCAGGTGCCCGCCGGCGGCGGCTCCCAGCGGTTGCCGCGGCTGCTGGGGCCGCAACGGGCGCTCACCCACCTCCTGCTCGGCGAACGGCTCACCGGTATCGAGGCGGTCGCGCTCGGGCTGGCCGGGCGCAGTGCTCCCGCGGACGAGTTCGACGCCCTCGTGCGGGACGTCGCGGAGCGGCTGGCGCGCAACGACCCCGACGCCATGGCCCGGACGAAGCGCCTCGTCCACGAGGGCCTGGACCTACCTCTCGACGAGGCGCTGGCCCTCGAGACCGAGGTGGTCCTCGAGCACCTCACCGGTGGAACCGGCAGTGATCGCCTCGCCGGGTTCCGTGATCGCTGTCCGATCCGGTGCGTACGCGGCGTCACGAGGTGACCACGGAACCGAGGGTGGCCGCCGCCACTCCGACTCAGTATTCTTCTCTAGATTAAACAACGGGGGATGCGGCCCGGAGGAGTGGTGCGGGATGGGTGCGAGCCTCGACGAGCGACGGGACGTGCTGCGGCGGCGGTTCCCGGAGTGGACGCCGATGACGCTGCACGAGCGGCTCGCACGGTGCGCCGAGGAGTTCGCGGACCGGCCGATGGTGATAACCGACGAGCGCACCGTGACCTACGCCGAGGTCGCCGCGTGGACCGAGCGCCTGGCGGACGGGCTCGTGGCCATGGGGGTGCGCCCCGGCGACCGCGTGGGCCTGGTGATGGCCAACTACGTCGAGTTCGTGCCGCTGAAGGTCGCGATCTCGCGAGCCGGGGCGATCGCGATCCCGTTCAACTACCTCTACCGCACCGAGGAACTGCGCTACGTCCTCGACCAGTCCGACTGCAACCTCCTGGTCACCATGACGGGGTTCGCCGGGCTCGACCACCTGGGGATGCTCGACGACATCGCGCCGGGCTGGGACCGGCGTGAGCAGACCGCGCTGCCGGAGCTGCGGGGGGTCGTCACGCTGTCCACCGACGGGCGCGGTCGCGAG
>JAVXWR010000394.1:0-3822 GCA_032230725.1 Actinomycetota bacterium | reverse complement strand
CCCGACCCGGAGGCGGGGCCGACCGGGAGGCGGTACTCCCCCTCGGCGTCGGTCGCGCCGCGGGCGACCTGGTGGCCGCCGCCGTCAACGAGGGTGAGGACGGCGTCGACGGGGCGCCCGGCGTGGTCGCGGACGTGGCCGGTGAGCGCCCCGACGGCGGGACCGATCGGCGCGTGTGAGGACGGCGCTGTCCCCACGTCAGCTGTCAGCAACGCAGCTGAGCACGCCGATGGGGAACCGTCGCTGACGACACCCCCGGTCATCCCCGCCGGGATCACCACGACGGGCCGATCGGCGTGCTCCCAGAGTCCGCGGTCGGCGCTGGGGCGTGCGAGCGCGGCGAGCGGGCCGCCGTGCGGGCTCCCGACGACGACGGCGCGGGCGTCGCGGTGGTGCGCGAGGTCGGCGAGGGCGAGGCCGACGGCGTCGTGGGAGGCGACCGGGCGCAGCGACTCCGCCGCGACGGTCAGACCCGAGGCGGTGAGCTCCGCGACCCGCCCGGTCAGGACCCCCGGATCATCACCGACCGGGGTCGCGTCCCCGACGACGGCGTCCTCGGGCACGTGCACCAGCAGGACCGGCGCGTCCACGGCGCGGGCGAGGCGGGCACCGGCGGCGACCACCTCGTCGGTGTGCGGGGCGTCGTCGACGGCGACGAGGACGGGACGCTCGAGACCCGCCGGGTCCCCGCTCTCGAGCGCCAGGGGCTCCGACGACCCCGGCGACTCCTCCGTCTCGGCCCGCCGCAGGAGCCGGTGCGCGGTGGACAGCACGAGCATCCCGACGGCGACGACGAGCGCGGCCACCCAGAAGGGCGTGTTCGGCAGGAACGCCTCGCCGATCAGGCCAGAGACCCACGGGGCGAGCCCGCCACCGAGGAACCGCACGAAGCTGTACGACGCGGACGCCACCGGGCGCGGAACCGGCGCGACCGACATGACGGCCTGCGTGACCAGCGTGTTGTTGAGCCCGATCATGGCGCCGGCCACGATCACGGCCCCGATCACGACGGCGGGTGTCGTCTGCCAGACCGCGATCACCAGCAGGTCGAGCGCGAGCAGCCCCAGCACGAAGTAGAGGACGCGGACCGTGCCGAAGCGCCGCTCCATGGCGGGCGCGCCGAACACCGCGAAGATCGCGACGAGCACGCCCCACGCCGTGAACACCGCGCCGAGCCCGAGCGGTCCGAGGTGGCCCATCGAGTACGGCGAGTACGCGAGCAGCGTGAAGAAGCCCCAGTTGTAGGCGAAGGCCGTGACGGCGATCGTCGCGAGGCTGCGGTGGCGCAGGGCCTTGATCGGGTCGAGCAGTGCGATCTTCTGCGCGGGCTTCGGGGTCCTGTCCAGCAGCACGAGGGTCGCGACGAGGGCGATCGCCATGAGCACCGCGACGCCGAAGAACGGGGCGCGCCAGCTCACCGAGCCGAGCAGGCCGCCGACCAGCGGACCGAGCGCGATCCCGACGCCGAGCGCGGTCTCGTAGAGGATGATCGCGCCGGCGAACCCGCCGCTCGCGCTGGCGACGATCACCGCGAGCGAGGTGGCGATGAACAGGGCGTTCCCGAGGCCCCACCCGGCCCGGAAGCCGACGATCTCGCCGATCGAGCCGGACAGGCCCGCGAGCGCCGAGAAGACGACGATGATCGTCAGACCGGTGATCAGCGTGGCCTTCGCGCCGATCCGGCTCGAGACCCAGCCGGTGACGAGCATCGCGACGGCGGTGATGAGCAGGTAGCTGGTGAACAGCAGCGACACCTGCGCGGGCGTGGCGGAGAGCTGCTGGGCGAGCGCGGGCAGGATCGGGTCGACGAGCCCGATCCCCATGAACGAGATGACACAGGCGAAGGCGACCGCCCAGACCGCCTTCGGCTGGCGGAACGGACTCAGCCCGCCCCGTGTGAGGACCCTGCAGCCACGACGACACGACCTCCCTGGCACACCTGTGCAGCCCCGCACCGGGGCCCGCATCTAGTTGTACCAAGCTAAGTAAAGATCGCACCAACGTCGGCGCATGATCTGCGCGACAGATCGCCGAGCGGCCCTTCAGGCCTCCGGGACCGGATCGCTGCGCCAGTCGCGGAGGTTGACCTGGTCGCACTCGAGGGCCATCGCGTCGATCTCCTCCGCGCTCGCCCCGCGCCCGAGGAGCTCCGCGAGGCGGCGGAAGTACTCCTCGCGCGGCGCCCCGGGCACGAAGAGGATCAGGAACCGGGCCACCTCGTCGCCGACCGCCTGGAAGGCATGGACCCCGTCGACCGGGACGTGGGCGAAGTCCCCGCTGCCCAGCACCGCCCACTCCGTGCCGCTCATCACCGCGAGCCGCCCCGAGATCACCCAGAACGACTCCGAGAACCCCTGGTGGTAGTGCGGCACGGCGCCGATGCGTCCCGGGGTGGCGGCGCTCTCGAACAGCCCGAAGCCCCCGCCGACGACGTCGCCGGGTGCGGTGAACACCGCGGGTCCCGCCTGCTCGGCCTGCGCCCGGAAGCGGTAGCGGCCGGGCTCTGCCGTGTCGCCGTCCCGCCCACCGGCACCCGGCTCCGTCGGGAAGCTCATCGCCCCTCCTCTATCGCACGTGGGACGGCACGAACGGCGGGCTCACGACCTCGCACTCCAGCGGACGGCCGCGCACGTCGATGGCCACGACGTCACCCTCGGTCAGGCCCGCGGCGGTGTCCAGGAGCGCGAGCGCGATGCCCGTCCTCAGCGTCGGGGAGAAGGTGCCCGACGTCGTCTCCCCCACCGTCGACCCCCCGTACGTCACCGGCATGTGCGACCGCGGGATGCCCCGCCCGGTGGCGCGCAGCCCCCACGCGCGGCGCCGCGGTCCGGCCTCGCGCTCGGCGAGCAGGGCCTCGCGACCCCAGAACTGCTCCATCTTCCAGCCCACCGCGAACCCGCACCGCCCCTGGTTCGGGGTGATCTCCGGGCCGAGGTCCTGGCCGTGCAGCGGGAGGCCCGCCTCGGTGCGCAGCGTGTCGCGGGCGCCCAGCCCCGCGGGCCGTCCGCCCGCCTCGGCGACCACCGCGGCGAGCGCGTCCCACAGCACCTCCGAGCCCTGCGCGGGAGCGATCAGCTCGTAGCCGTGCTCTCCGGTGTAGCCGGTGCGGCAGAGCCGGATCGCCTGGCCGTCCCAGTCGACGTCGACGAAGGCCATGTAGTCGAGGTCGTCGTCACCCAGGTCGCGGGGCAGGACACCCGCCTCGGTGAGCACCCGCGCCGACTCGGGCCCCTGGACCGCCAGCACCACGTGCTCGTCGTGCTCGTCGGACACCGTGATCCCGTCGGGCGCGGCCGCGGCGAGGAGCTTCCCGACGCCGGCCGAGTTCGCCGCGTTGGGCACGGCGAAGACCTCGTCGTCGCCGACGAGGTAGAGGATGAGGTCGTCGACGACGCCGCCGTCCTCCGCGCAGCACAGCGTGTACTGGGCCTTGCCGGGCACGATCCGGGTGATGTCGTTGGTCAGGCAGCGGTCGACGAAGGCCGCCGCGCCCGGCCCGCTGATGCGGACCTTGCCGAGGTGGCTGACGTCGAAGAGACCGACGGCCTCCCGGGTGGCGGTGTGCTCGGCGACCACCCCGCCCTTGCCCGACCCCTCGCCGCCCGCGTACTGGACGGGCATCTCCCACCCGCCGAACGGCGCGAAGGTGGCGCCGAGCGCCTCGTGGCGGGCGTGCAGGGGGCTGTGCCGCAGTGTCGGCGCTGGCGTGGATCCCGGGTCGCTCACGGGTCAGGGACCGTACGGCACGCACACTGTCAGGGGGGCGTCCTAGCATGCCGATCACAGCGTCGGGAGGGCTCCCGGACGCGTCACCCAGCGATG
>JAVXWR010000373.1:0-5413 GCA_032230725.1 Actinomycetota bacterium | reverse complement strand
GCCTCGGCCTCGAGCTGCTGGTTCATCAGCACCTCGGTGGGGTGCACGACGTGCACGGCCAGCCCGTGGGCCTGCAGCCCGGCCGCCGCCTCGAGCCCGAGCAGCCCGCCGCCGATGACGACCGCCGTCTGCCTGCCCTTGACGTGGCGCAGCATGCTCGTGGCGTCGGAGAGGCTGCGGAACCCGAACACGCCGGGGGTGAGCTCGGTGTTGCTGGCCCACATGCCGTCCATGGGCGGGAAGAACGACCGGCTGCCGGTGGCGAGGATCAGCGTGTCGTAGCGCGTCACCGACCCGTCGTCGCCGTAGACGACCTTGGAGTGCCGGTCGATCCGCACGATCCGCACGCCGACGTGCAGCGTGATGCCGTTCTCCTGGTACCAGCTGCGTGGGTTGAGGAAGATTTCGTCCTCGTCGTCGAACCCGTCGCCGTCGGGGGCGTCGCCGGCCTCGGCCACCGCCTCGGAGGCCGGTTCGTCCGGCGTCGTCTCGTTCGAGGCCCCGTCCCCCGCGGCGGCGTCGGCGAGGACCTCGGAGAGCAGGATCCGGTTGTAGTTGCCGTACGGCTCGTCCCCGAACACCGTGATGGCGAACTTCTCGCCCCCGCCGCGGGCGAGGATCTCCTCCAGGGCGCGCGCCCCGGACATCCCGTTCCCGACGACGACGAGCTTCGCGCGCGTGCCGTCCGGGGTCTCGGCCTGCTGGGGCGTGCCGTCAGCGAGCGCCGTCACTCAGACCTCCACCAGACCGCAGTCGACGACGAGGGTGCCGGTGGTCCCGGCGGGCGCGGAGAAGTGCACCTCGACGGTGCTGCCCGCGAGCAGGTCCTCGACGACGCGGAGCGAGACGTGCATGTCCTCCTTGGCCCCGACCGGCAGCCACCGGGAGGGTGCGCCGTCGAACACGAGCACGACGGTGGCGAGCTCGCCGGAGGAGTTGCCGGCGCGGACGTAGAGCACCTGGCCCGTCACGCCCTCGGGGACGGTGTAGGTCAGCGACGAGTGCAGCAGGGCGGGCTTGTCCAGTCCCTGCCCCTCGAACGCGAACGCGCCCTGCAGGAACCGTGGCGTGGTCATCATGCGGGGGTGTCCTCCCGTGCCGTGGTGGCGGTGGTGGGGTCGGTCGCGGCGCCCAGCGGGCTCAGGGCCACCGCGCAGGTCTTGAACTCCGGCATCCGCGAGGCGGGGTCGAGGGCCGGGTTGGTGAGGTCGTTGATCGTCGCGGCGCCCGACCAGTGGAAGGGCGCGAAGACGGTGTCGGGGCGCACCGACGAGCTCACCCGCACCCGCATCCGTGCCTCGCCCCGGCGGGTGCGCAGCTGGAGGTCACCGCCCTCGGCGACCCCGAGGCGGGCGGCGAGGTCGGGGTGGACCTCGACGACCGGCTCCGGCTCGGCGTCGGTCAGCGCCTTGGTCCGGCGGGTCTGGGTGCCCGACTGGTAGTGCGCCCGGGTCCGGCCCGTGGTCAGCCGGTAGGGGTACTCGTCGTCGGGCAGCTCGGCCGCGTCCCGGTGGTGCACGACGTGGAAGCGGGCGCGGCCGTCGGGGGTGGGGAAGCCGTCGCGGAAGAGCCGCGGCGTGCCCGGGTGCGCCTCGTCGGGGCACGGCCAGAAGACCCCCCGCTCGGCCTCGATGCGCTCCCAGGTGATGCCCGCGTAGTCGGCCTTCCCGCCGGCGCTGGCGCGGCGCAGCTCGCCGAACACGGTCGCGGGGTCGGCGTCGAAGTACTCCCCGCGCCCGAGGCGCCCGGCGAGGTCGGCGAGGACCTCGAGGTCGCTGCGGACCCCGTCGGGGACCTCGACCGCCCGGCGCCGCCGCAGCACCCGGCCCTCGACGTTCGTCATCGTCCCGTCCTCCTCGGCCCACTGGGTGCAGGGCAGGACGACGTCGGCCATCGCGGCCGTCTCGGACAGGAAGATGTCGGAGACCACGAGGAAGTCGAGGGCGCGCAGCCGCTCGCGCACGTGGGCCGCGTTCGGGGCCGACACGACGACGTTGGACGCCATGACCATGAGCGCCCGGACCCCGGAGTCGGTGCCGAGGCGGTCGAGCATCTCGTAGGCCGAGACGCCGGGCTGCGGCAGCTCGTCGGGGTCGACGCCCCAGACGCCGGCGACGTGCGCCCGGTCGGCCGGGTCCGACAGCGCGCGGTAGCCGGGCAGCTGGTCGGCCTTCTGGCCGTGCTCGCGCCCGCCCTGGCCGTTGCCCTGACCGGTCATCGTGGCCCAGCCGGAGTACGGCCGGCCGGGCAGCCCGAGAGCCAGCGCGAGGTTGATCCAGGCCAGGACGGTGTCCGAGCCCTTGCTGTGCTGCTCGGCGCCGCGCCCGGAGAGGATCATCGTGGCGCGGGACTCGGCGAGCAGACGCACCGCGCGCTCCATGATGCGCACCGGCACGCCGGTGATCCGCTCCACGCGGTCGGGCCAGTACTGGCGCATCGCGCGGCGCACCGCGGGCCAGCCGGTGGTGCGCTCGGCGACGTAGGCCGAGTCGACCAGGCGGTGCTTGATCGCGAGGTGCAGCAGACCGTTGGCGAGCGCGAGGTCGGTCCCGGGGACCGGCTGGAGGTGGACGTCGGCCGCGGCGGCGGTGGCGGTGTAGCGCGGGTCCACGACGACGTGGGTGGCCCCGCGCTCGCGCCCGGCGGCGAACCAGCGCATGGCCGGGGGCATGACGTCCGCCGGGTTGGACCCGACCAGCAGCACGGTGTCGGCGCGGGCGATGTCGGGCAGGGGGAACGGCATGCCGCGGTCGATCCCGAAGGCGCGCATCCCGGCGTTGGCGGCCGAGGACATGCAGAAGCGGCCGTTGTAGTCGATCGAGGCGCTGCGCAGCGCGACCCGGACGAACTTCCCGGCCTGGTAGGACTTCTCGTTGGTCATCCCGCCACCGCCGAACAGGCCCGCGGCGTCGCGCCCGTACCGCTGCTGCGCCTCGGAGAGCCCGGTGGCGACCCGGTCGAGCGCCTCGTCCCACGTCGCCTCGCGGAACGGCCCGTCCCGGTGGTCCCGCACCAGCGGGGCGGTCAGGCGGTCGGGGTGGGTGAGCAGCTCCGCGGCACTGAGCCCCTTCTCGCAGAGCCCGCCGCGGTTCGTCGGGAAGTTCGTGCCCTCGACGTCGTACCCGCCGCCCTCGGAGTCCGCCCGCGCGCTCACCGCCATCCCGCACTGCAGCGAGCAGTACGGGCAGTGGGTGGCGACCGGGCCGGTCGACACCCCGACGAGTGGGAGGGACACGGCCCCACGTTCCGTGTGGCCTGTTTCGGGGAGGTGACACGAGCGCTACACCTGCGGGGCGTGCACGAGCTGCCGATGGGCACACCACCCGGGAGTGACGTGGGTCTCCTTCCCCGGGCTCGGCAGGTCGATCGTGCGGCGCGCATCACCTCGATCGGTCAGCCTGAAGCCATGAGGCGTGGATCACACCTCCGACGGTCGGTGGGGGATAGCCTCCGCCGGACGGTCGCGGGGGACTCCGCGGTCGCAGGAGACCCGGTCGCCCCGGCGCGGACGTCGTGTCCCCCGGTGGGGCGGCCGGGCCGGACGAGATGAGGGCGCGACGGTGCGCATCGGTGTGCCCCGGGAGACCCGGGACCGCGAGACGCGGGTGGCCGCGACCCCCGCGACGGTGGGGGGCCTGGAGAAGCTCGGCTGGACGGTGATCGTCGAGCCCGGGGCGGGAGAGCGGTCGTCGTTCCCCGACGACGCCTACGTCGAGGCCGGGGCCGAGCTCGGCGACCCGTGGGGCGCCGAGGTCGTGTTCGCGATCAACACTCCGGAGCCGGAGGACCTGGCCCGCCTGCAGGAGGGCGCGACGCTCGTCTGCCGCGTCGCGCCGGCCCAGAACTCCGAGCTCGTCGAGGACCTCGCCTCGCGCGGGATCACGGTGCTCGCCACCGACGCAGTGCCGCGAATCTCGCGGGCGCAGTCGCTGGACGTGCTGTCCTCGATGGCCAACATCGCGGGGTACCGCGCGGTCGTCGAGGCCGCCAACCACTTCGGGCGCTTCATGACCGGCCAGATCACCGCGGCGGGGAAGGTCCCGCCGGCCAAGGTCCTGGTGGCCGGCGCCGGGGTGGCGGGCCTCGCCGCGATCGGTGCCGCGTCGAGCCTCGGCGCGATCGTGCGGGCCACCGACCCGCGGCCCGAGGTCGCCGACCAGGTCGGCTCCCTGGGCGGGGAGTACCTCGAGGTCGTCGTCGAGGGCGAGGAGGCCGAGAAGTCCTCCGACGGCTACGCGAAGGCCACCTCGGAGGCCTACGACCAGCGGGCCGCCGAGATCTACAGCGAGCAGGCCGCCGACGTCGACATCATCATCACCACCGCCCTGATCCCCGGGAAGTCCGCGCCGCGGCTGATCACCGCCGCCGACGTCGCGGCCATGAAGCCGGGCAGCGTCGTCGTGGACATGGCCGCGGGCAGCGGCGGCAACGTGGAGGGCTCGAAGCCCGACGAGGTGGTGGTCACCGAGAACCAGGTGACGATCCTCGGCGACACCGACCTCGCGACGAAGCTGCCCACCCAGGCCAGCCAGCTCTACGGCCAGAACCTGGTCAACCTCATGAAGCTGCTGACTCCCGAGAAGGACGGCCGGCTCGTCCTGGACCTCGAGGACGTCGTGCAGCGCGGGATGACCGTCGCCCACGACGGCGAGGTCATGTGGCCGCCGCCGCCGGTCGAGGTGTCGGCCGCCCCGGCCGCCTCCGAGGCGAAGGAGCCGGAACCGGAGCCCGAGCCGAAGGAACCCCGGTCGCCCGCCTGGCGGTACGGGGCGATCGCCGTCGGCCTCGCGCTGCTGTTCGTGGCGACGGCGTTCGCCCCGGCCGAGCTCGCTGTCAACCTCACGGTGTTCGTGCTCGCCGTGGTGATCGGCTACTACGTGATCGGCAAGGTGCACCACGCCCTGCACACGCCGCTGATGTCGGTGACCAACGCGATCTCCGGGATCGTGATCGTCGGCGCGCTCGTCCAGTTCGGGAAGCACAGCCTCGTCGTCTCGATCCTCGCGGGGATCGCGATCGTGCTGGCGAGCATCAACATCGTCGGCGGCTTCGCGGTGACCCGCCGCATGCTGGCCATGTTCACGACGGACCCGAAGGCGGCAGCGCGATGAACCCCCAGACCGCGGCGACCGCCGCCTACATCGTCGCCGCGCTGCTCGTCGTCATGAGCCTCGCGGGGCTGTCCAAGCACGAGACGGCCCGGGCCGGCGTCGTCTACGGCATCGCCGGGATCGGCGTCGCGCTGGTGGCGACCGTCGTGCTCGTGGCCCAGTCGATCACGGCCGGGGCGATCGGGCTGCTGCTCGGCGGGTTCGTCGTCGGCGGCGCCATCGGACTGTGGCGGGCCCGCGTGGTCGAGATGACCGGCATGCCGGAGCTGATCGCGCTGCTGCACAGCTTCGTCGGTCTCGCG
>JAVXWR010000316.1:0-5047 GCA_032230725.1 Actinomycetota bacterium | reverse complement strand
CCGGGCCGCCGTCGCCCGCGCCGAGGCGGCGGGCGTGCTGCGCTTCGAGGCCGACGTCCAGGCGGCGAACGGACCGCTGTTCACCCGGCTCGGGTGGGAGACGGTGCGACCGGTGACCGTGCCCGGCGCGCCGGACGTGCCGCACCTGCGGATGCGCCACCCGATGGACCGCATCCAGCGTCTCGTCGACGCCACCAAGTCCCCGCTTGGCGAGCTCGTGGCGGGCCTGACGCCGCCCGGGTTCGTCGGCGACGACGGCGCGCCGGTCCCGGGCAGCGACGTGATCGCCGCCTGCGACGCGATCCTGCCGGCGATGGTCGAGCGAGACCCGGAGTGGGCCGGCTGGTGCGGCGTGCTGGTCAACGTCAACGACCTCGCGGCCATGGGCGCTCGTCCCGTGGGCCTGCTCGACGCGGTCGGTGCCCGCGACGCCTCGTTCGCGGCCCGCGTGCTGCGCGGCCTGCGCGCCGCGGCGGACGCCTACGGCGTGCCGGTGCTCGGCGGTCACACCACCGTCGACGTGCCCGCATCCCTCGCGGTCACCGCGCTCGGCACGACCCCGACCCCGGTCCCCGCCGGGGGCGGACGGGCCGGCCACGCGGTCCGGCTGAGCGCCGACCTCGACGGGGCCTGGCGCCCCGGCTACACCGGCCGGCAGTTCGACACCACCTCGCGCCGCCGGCCCGAGGACCTCCGGGCGATGGTGAACGCCATCGGTCCGGAGGCCGTGTCGAGGCCGGCCGCGGCCAAGGACGTCTCGATGGCCGGGCTCGTCGGGACCCTCGGCATGCTCGCCGAGGCCAGCGGCACCGGCGCCGTCCTCGACGTCGCGGCCGTACCCCGTCCGGCGGGGGTCGGCGTCGCCGACTGGTTCACCTGCTTCCCCGGCTTCGCCCTGATCACTACCGACGAGCCCGGAGCCCCGCTCCCCGCCGCCGGCCCCGCCACCGGGGCGGCCTGCGGAGCGCTCACCGATACGCCCGGCGTGAGCCTGCGCTGGCCCGACGGGGAGACGACGACCGCCGTCGTCGGCCCCGTGACCGGGCTGGGCCCGGCCACCGCACCCGAGAGGACCTCCTCATGACCGTCACCTTCGCCGCCGCCGCCGAGGGCTTCGTGCGCGACCTCGACGAGGACTTCCGTCGCGTCGAGAAGCTCGTCGGACGCGCCCGCGAGGCGGGAGCCGGCCTGCTCGCGCTCCCGGAGGCCGCCCTCGGGGGCTACCTCTCCTCGCTGGACGGCGACCACGAGGACGAGCCGCCGCAGCTCGACGGCGACGGCCCGGAGATCCGGCGGCTGATCTCCCTCGCCGGGGACATGGTCATCACCGCCGGGTACTGCGAGCGCGGCGACGACGCCTCGGGCGGCCTGCCCTACAACAGCTGCGTCGCGGTCACCGGTGACGGCGTGCTCGGGCGGCACCGCAAGGTGCACCAGCCGTTGAACGAGAACAACTCCTACGCCGCCGGCGACCGGTTCGCCGCGTTCGACTCCCCGGTCGGGCGCATGGGAATGATGATCTGTTATGACAAGGCGTTCCCGGAGGCCGCGCGGGCGCTCGCCGTCGTCGGCGCGCGCGTGGTGGTGTGCATGTCGGCCTGGCCCGCGTCGCGGACCAACCAGGCCCCGGTGCTCGCCGACGACCGCTGGACCCGTCGCTTCGACCTGTTCGACCGGGCCCGGGCGCTGGAGAACCAGATCGTCTGGGTGTCGGCCAACCAGGCCGGTGAGTACGGCACCATGCAGCTCGTGGCCAGCGCGAAGATCGTGGACCCGGGCGGCGAGGTGCTCGCCACCACCGGCACCGAGGCGGGACTCGCCGTGGCCTCGATCGACGTGGACGAGTCGGTCGAGAGCGCCCGCCGGTTCATGGGGCACCTGCGCGACATGCGCCGCGGGAGCTACTCGCCGGTACCCGCGTCGGTCTGAGGCACGTCCCCCGTGCTCCGCATCGCCGCGGCGGCGGCCCACTTCACCCGCGACCTGGACTTCGACCTCGAGCGGATCGGCGTGATCGTCGCGCACGCCCGCGAGGCCGGGGTCAGGCTGCTCGCCCTGCCGGACGGCGCACTCGGCGGCTACATCACCGACCTGCGCCCGAGCGACACCGACGGGGTCGACCTGCCGCCGGCGCTCGAGCCCAACGGCGACGAGGTGCGCTCGGTCATCGACCTGGCCGGCGAGATGGTGGTCTGCCTGGGGTACTGCGAGAAGGGGCCGCAGGGCGAGCTCTACAACGCGGGGGTCGCGCTCTGCGGCGACGGCATCCTGGGCCGCCACCGCAAGGTGCACCACCCGGCCGGCGTCGCGAAGGTGTTCTCGGCCGGGTGCGGGTTCTCCGCCTTCGACACCCCGGTCGGTCGCATGGGCATGCTCATCGACCACGACAAGACGTTCCCGGAGTCGGCCCGCTCGCTCGCGGTCGACGGTGCGTCCATGATCGCGTGCCTCTCGGCGTGGCCGACGTCGCTGACCAACCGGGCGCCGCGCATGGCCCAGGACCGCCAGGCGCGGCTGTTCGACCTCTACGACCAGGCGCGCGCCGCCGAGAACCAGGTGCTGCTGCTCTCGGCCAACCAGAGCGGGCGTTCCGGGGCGCTGCATTTCCTCGGGCGGGCGAAGGTGGTCGGTCCCGGCGGGGAGATCCTCGCGCGCACCTGGTCGAAGGGCGGGCTCGCGGTGGCCGAGGTCGAGCCGGCGGCCATGGTCGACGCCGCCCGCGCGGTGCTGCACCACCTCGAGGAACGCCGGCCCGGGGCTTATCGCTCATGATCCGGGCCATGTCCTGATGCGCGTCCGGCTCTCGACCTACTCGACGAAGCCGCGCGGCGGCGTCGTCCACACCCTGGCGCTCGGCGAGGCGCTGGCGCGGGCGGGTCACGACGTCGAGGTGTGGGCGTTGGCGCGGGGAGGGGACACCGCGTTCTTCCGCGAGGTGGCCGTGCCGATCCGCCTCGTCGAGGTGCCCGAGATCGACGGGGAGTCGGTCGGCGACCGCATCCTCCGCTCGATCGCGCTGCTCGCGGAGGCCCTCGCCGACGCCGCGCCGGTCGACGTCCGCCACGCCCAGGACTGCCTCACCGCGAACGCCGAGGGCGCGGCCCACGGCTACGGCGACCTGATCCGCACCGTCCACCACCTCGACCAGTTCACGACGCCGTCGTTGGTCGCCTGCCACGAGCGCGCCCTCGTCGAGCCCGCCGCGCTGCTGTGCGTCTCGGAGGCCGTCGCCGCCGAGGTGCTCGCCGGATGGGGCCGCACGGCACCCGTCGTCGGGAACGGGGTGGACGCGGCGCGGTTCGCCGCGGCCGCCGCCGATGGTCGGGGGACCCCGTGGCGGGAGCGGTTCGGCCCCTACGTGCTCGCCGTCGGCGGGATCGAGCCGCGCAAGGGGACCCGGGACCTGGTGGCGGCGATGGCGGCCCTCGCCGACCGCGGGGTCGACGTGCCGCTCGTCGTCGCGGGCGGGGACACGCTGTTCGACTACCGCCCGTACCGCGAGGAGGTGTTCGCGCTCGCGGCGTCGTCGGGGGTCGAGCCCGTGGTGCTGGGGCCGGTCGACGACCCGGCGCTGCCCGGGCTCGTCGCGGGAGCGTCGGCGTTCGCGTTCCCCTCGACGAAGGAGGGCTTCGGTCTGGCCGCCATGGAGGCGCTCGCCGCCGGGGTGCCGGTGGTGGCCCGCGACCTCCCGGTGCTGCGCGAGGTGTTCGCCGGGGCGGTGCGCTTCGCCGCCGACGGCGAGGGCTTCGCGGCCGCGTTCGCGGGCGAGCTGGCGGGCGTGCTCGCCGGCGGCGACGCGAGCGACCCGGCCCGCACCGTGGTCGGACGCGCACTCGCGGACTCGCACTCGTGGGATGCCGTGGCGCAGGCCCACGTGGCCGCCTACGGCCGGGCGGGCTGAGCACACGCCGTCGTCGGGGGTCGCGCCTACGCTCGCGCTCATGGCCGAGACGACGGACGTCCGCTTCTGGTTCGACCCCGTCTGCCCCTTCTGCTGGCTGACCAGCACCTGGGTCCGGACCGTGGCCCGTCGACGGGACCTCGCCGTCGAGTGGCGGTTCATCTCGCTGCGGCTGCTCAACGCCGACGTCGACTACGACGCGCAGTTCCCACCGGAGTACGAGGCCGGGCACACCGCCGGGCTGCGCCTGCTGCGGGTGTGCGCGGCGGTCCGCGAGCACGACGGTCCCGACGCCCTGGCCCGGTTCTACGAGGCGCTAGGGACGGCGGTCTTCGAGCGGGAGGAGGTCCCCGAGCACAGCGGCGGCCGGGAGCGCCGCGGGACGCACGCCTTCGTGCTCCCCGTCCTCGAGCGCGCCGGGCTGCCCGGGGAGCTCGCCGAGTCACTGGACGACGCCCGCCACGACACGACGATCCAGGCCGAGACCGACGAGGCCCTCGCGCTCACCGGGCGCGACGTCGGGACCCCGATCATCCAGCTCGACCCGCCCGAGGGCCTCGGGTTCTTCGGTCCGGTGATCAGCCGCAAGCCCGCCGACGACGAGGCCGAGCAGCTGTGGGACCACGTCGTGGGGCTGGCGCGGTTCCCGGGGTTCACCGAGCTCAAGCGCAGCCTGCGCGAGCGCCCGCAGCTCGCGGCGTACGGCGTGGGGGAGGGCGAGGTCGGGCTCACCGAGGACTGGCACGCCGGGAGCCGGCGACAGCACCGCTGAGCCCGATCCTCGCAGCTCAGGCTGCGGCCTCGCCGTGGTGGCTCTCCTCGTAGACCGCGGGCGTGGAGCCGATCTCCTGCCAGTCCGGCCCGGAGACCAGCGCCCGGAACTCGTCGTCGTGCGCGGCGGCCACCGCGGCCGGGGACGTCCAGCGCGCGATGTTGACGAATGAGAGTGCACTGCTGTGCATTGGTTGCACAGCGGTATAGCGAGGGTGGAGGTCGTCGTCCGTCAAGGGAGGTCCGCATGAGTCCCGGCTCGACCGTCGGGGGACGGGAGTCGCAGCGGCGGCGGACCCGAGGGGCGATCCTCGCCGCGGCCGCGCGCCTGCTCGTCGACGGCGCCTCGCCCTCGGTGGGGGAGATCGCCGAGGC
>JAVXWR010000312.1:0-2556 GCA_032230725.1 Actinomycetota bacterium | reverse complement strand
GCATCGCCGGCCCCGCCCTCGCCCACGGCCTCGTCGGCGCCGGGCACCGGGTCACCGTCGTCGAGTCCGCCGCCACGCCGCGGCCCGGCGGCCAGGCCGTCGACGTCCGCGGCCCCGCGCTCGAGGTCGCCGAGCGGATGGGTCTCGGCCCCGCGGTCCGCCGCGCCCGCACCGACATGCGCGGGATGTCGATCGTCGCGCCCGACGGCCGCGAGCTCATGAGCACCACCTCGACGCCGCTCACCGGGGACCGGTGGGCGGCCCCGACGTCGAGATCCTCCGCGACGATCTCGCCGGGATGCTCATGGCGGCCACCTCCGGCGTCGACTACCTCTTCGGCGACCGCATCACCGCCCTGGTCCAGCACGCCGACGGCGTCGAGGTGACGCTGGCGAGCGGGCGGACCGAGCACGCGGACGTCGTCGTCGGCGCGGACGGCCTGCACTCGGCCGTGCGCACCCTCGCCGGCTTCCCCGACGACGTGCGCCACCACCTCGGCAGCCACCTCGCCGTCTACACGATGCCCAACGTCTTCGGGCTCGACCGCTGGCAGGTGTTCTGCCGGTTCCCGGACGCCATGGCCGGGCTCTACACGGCGCGGCAGAACACCGAGGTGCGGGTGAACCTGGGCTGGGAGGCGCCGGAGCTGTCCTACGACCACCGCGACCTCGCCACCCAGCGCCGGCTGCTCACCGACGCCTTCACCGGGCGCGGCTGGTGGGTGCCCCGCATGCTCGAGGGGCTGGCCGACGCCGAGGACTTCTACCTAGCGCCGATGTCGCAGGTCGTGCTGCCGACCTGGCACCGCGGCCGTGTCGTGCTCCTCGGCGACGCCGCCTGGTGCACCACGCCGCTCTCGGGGCAGGGGACCTCGCTCGCGATGGTCGGGGCACACCTGCTCGCCCACGAGCTCGCCCCGCTCGGCGGCGCCCCCGGGGGTGCCGCGCTGACCGCGGCGTTCGCGCGCTGGGAGGCGCCGCTGCGCCCGGTCGTGCTCGCCGACCAGCGGCTCGCGATCGAGAACGCGGAGCGGACCGCGGCCATGGCCGAGAGCCTCGATGCCGAGGGGGCCCAGGAGGCGGTCGGCGGGGGCGACGAGCAGTGGGCGACGACCTCGGCGGTGACGCAGCTCGAGCTCCCGTGACGGCGCCCCGTGTCAGGAAAGTCCCGCCGCTCACACCCCGTGCGCCGGGCGGATGTGCTCGAAGATCAGGCTGGTGACGGTGCCCGCGACGTCGCGGTGCCCGTTGAGGGTGTCGACGAGGTCGCGCAGCGCGCCGGTACCCGCCGTCGCGACGTGGAGCAGGTAGTCGTCCGCGCCGGCCACGAAGTAGACGTCGCGCACCGCGGGCAGGCGTCGCACGAGGCCGAGGAACTCGCCGAGGCGGTCGCGGGCGTCGCTCTGCAGGCGCACCGAGATCATCGCCTGCAGCGGCAGCCCGACCGCCGCCGCGTCGACGTCGGCGTGGTATCCCCGGATGACGCCGCGCTCGCGCAGGGAGCGCACCCGCGCCAGGCAGGTCGACGGTGCGACGCCCACGGCCTCGGCCAGCGCCGCGTTGGTCGTCCGGGCGTCGGCGGCGAGGTGGCGCAGCAGGGCGCGGTCGACGTCGTCGAGCGCGGCGGGCTGGGGCTCACCGGGCCGCAGATGATTCGGCGCACCGGCCCGCGTCACCGCGGCTTCGTCGCGAAGTTCACTCACACGGGCAGGTTACAGAACCTTCTTCAGCCATATTCCGACGTTCACGCAGATCGTTCACCATGGTATCGACAGGGTCGCTGGCGCGTGGACGGGAGACATCATGAAGGTCGCGGTGCCCGCCGAGGTCAAGGACAACGAGTTCCGGGTGGCCCTCACCCCCGGAGGCGTGCGCGAGCTGATCGCCCACGGTCACGAGGTCACCGTCGAGCAGGGCGCGGGCACCGGCTCCGCCTTCGCCGACGAGCAGTACAAGGAGGCCGGCGCCCGGATCGTCGCGGACCCCGACGCGGTCTGGGGCGAGGCCGAGATGGTCGTCAAGGTCAAGGAGCCGGTGCCCTCCGAGTACCACCGGCTGCGCGCGGACCTGACCCTGTTCACCTACCTGCACCTGGCCGCGAGCCGTGAGTGCACGCAGGCCCTCCTCGACGCGGGCACCACCGCCATCGCCTACGAGACCGTGACGCGCGACGGGCGCCTGCCGCTGCTCGCGCCGATGAGCGAGGTCGCAGGACGGCTCGCGCCCCAGGTCGGCGCGTACCACCTGATGCGCTCCAACGGCGGCCGGGGCCTGCTCCTCGGCGGCGTCCCGGGGGCGCCCGCGGCTCACGTCGTGGTCCTCGGCGGCGGGGTCTCCGGCCGGGCCGCGGTCGAGATGGCGGTGGGGATGCACGCGCGGGTCACGGTGCTCGACACCAACCTCGACACGCTGCGCGCCCTCGACGCCCGGTACGCCGGCCGCGTCCAGACCCTGTACTCGAACGTCGACAACGTCGAGCGCGCGGTGCTCGACGCCGACCTCGTCGTCGGGGCCGTGCTCATCCCCGGCGCCAAGGCCCCGAAGCTCGTCACCAACG
>JAVXWR010000311.1:0-4871 GCA_032230725.1 Actinomycetota bacterium | reverse complement strand
CCGAGGGCACCGACGCCGCCGCGCTGCTCGGCGGGCGCATCGAGGTGCCGCACCCCTTCGCGCTGACCAGCCACTACCACGTCACCGACACCCCGCCGACCCGTCAGGGCCTCCTGCACCTCGACGGGACCGGCGGCCCCGTCGTCAACACCGTGGTGCTCACGGCCGCGGCGCCCTCCTACTCGCCGGACCACCGCCACCTCGTCGCGTCCACCGTCCTGGGCTCCGAGCCGCTGCCCGAACCACGTCTGCGCGCCGAGCTGGAGCGGATCTGGGGGCAGGGGACGGCGTCGTGGGAGCACCTGAGCACGGTGACGATCCCGCACGCGCTGCCGGCCACACTGCCCCCGACCCCGCGGCGCCTGCGCCGCCCGGTGGACCTCGGCGACGGCCTGTTCGTGGCCGGCGACCACCGGGACAGCCCCTCGGTGCAGGGCGCGCTGGTCAGCGGGCGGCGCACGGCGCAGGCGGCGGTGGCGCGGCTCGGCTGAGGGTGCGTCAGTAACGGGTCCAGACACCGGACGTCCGGAAAACGGCGTCGATCATGAGCTCCGCTCGTGGCGCCCGAGTAATCTCGGCCGCATGGGCTCCCACCGTGCGAGCAGCGACCCGATGCAGGTGCTCGAGCTCGGAACCGTCGAGTACACGGAGGCGTGGGAGCAGCAGCGCGCCCACGCGGCCGCACGCGTCGCGGGCACCGGCCCCGACGTGCTGATGCTCCTGGAGCACCCCAGCGTCTACACGGCCGGCCGGCGCACCCAGCCCGGGGACCGGCCGACCGACGGGACCCCCGTCGTCGACGTCGACCGCGGCGGACGGATCACCTGGCACGGGCCCGGACAGCTCGTCGGCTACCCCGTCCTGAAGCTCGCCGAGCCCTTCGACGTCGTCGCCCACGTGCGCCGCCTCGAGGAGGCCCTGATCCACGTGTGCGCCGGCTACGGCCTCGCGACGGGCCGCGTCGACGGGCGCTCCGGGGTGTGGCTCGCCGCCGGCCCCGGTCGGCCCGAGCGCAAGATCGCCGCGATCGGGGTGCGGGTGGCCCGCGGGGTGACGCTGCACGGGTTCGCGATCAACGCCGACCCCGACCTCACCGCGTTCGGCGCCATCGTGCCCTGCGGGATCGCCGACGCGGGCGTCACCAGCCTGTCCGTCGAGCTCGGCCGCCGCGTCTCCGTCGAGGAGGTCCGCCCGGCCGTGCGGGAGGCCGTCCTCGCCGCCTGCGCCGGCGACCTCCCGGTGAGCGAACACCCGCTGCCCCGGCCCGAGACCACGACCGTCGGCGGGGTCACCGTGGAGATGCTCGCGGGGCGCTGACGACGTCTTCGGGAGATCGGCCCGACCGGTCGGCGCGCGTAAACTCGGGCCCGTGACCACGACGACCGGGCCCGCGACCGCTCCCGAGGGACGCAAGCTGCTCCGCCTCGAGGTCCGCAACGCGCAGACGCCCATCGAGCGCAAGCCCGAGTGGATCCGCACCCGCGTGCAGACCGGCCCGAACTTCTCCGAGCTCAAGGGCATGGTGCGCTCGGCGGGGCTCGCCACCGTCTGCGAGGAGGCGGGCTGCCCCAACATCTACGAGTGCTGGGAGGACCGCGAGGCGACCTTCCTCATCGGCGGCGAGCAGTGCACCCGCCGGTGCGACTTCTGCCAGATCGACACCGGGAAGCCCTCGCCGCTGGACCGCGACGAGCCCCGCAAGGTGGCCGAGTCGGTGCGCCAGATGGGGCTGCGCTACTCGACGATCACCGGCGTCGCCCGCGACGACCTCGACGACGGCGGGTCCTGGGTCTACGCCGAGACCGTCCGGCAGGTCCACGCGATGAACCCCGGCACCGGGGTGGAGCTGCTCATCCCCGACTTCGACGGCCGCGGCGACCAGCTCGGCCCGGTCTTCGACGCCGCGCCCGAGGTGCTCGCGCACAACCTGGAGACGGTGCCGCGGATCTTCCGGCGTATCCGCCCGGGCTTCCGCTACGAGCGCTCCCTCGACGTGATCCGCCAGGCGCGCGACGCCGGGCTGGTCACCAAGTCCAACCTCATCCTCGGCATGGGCGAGACCCCGGAGGAGGTCACCGCGGCGATGCGCGACCTCCACGACGCCGGGTGCGACCTGCTGACCCTCACCCAGTACCTGCGCCCGACGCTGCGCCACCACCCGGTGGAGCGCTGGGTGAAACCCGAGGAGTTCGTCGAGCACCGCGACGAGGCCACGCGGATCGGGTTCGCGGGTGTCATGGCGGGCCCGCTGGTGCGCTCCTCGTACCGGGCCGGCCGGCTGTACGCGCAGGCCAAGCTGCACCGCGGCGAGGCGCTCCCCGAGGGCATGGCCGAGCTGGCGACCGAGGGCGAGGCCCGCCAGGAGGTCGGCTCGGTCCTCGCGCGCCGCGGCTGACGCCCCTCGGGTGCAGCCGCTCGGCGCGCCCGCACCTCGGCCGTCCCGGTACGGCAGAATGTCTGGCATGGCGAAGGGCACGGCCGGCAAGGCGACCAAGGAAGAGAAGAAGGCCGCCAAGCAGGCTGCCCGCACGCAGCGTCGGGAGCGCTGGTCGCAGATCTGGCAGGCCTTCCAGATGCAGCGCAAGGAGGACAAGCTCCTCCTCCCGCTGATGATCGGCGCGATCGTGCTGACGGCGCTGGTGTTCCTCGTCGTCGGCCTGCTGATCGGCCAGTCGTGGTTCCTCGTACCGATCGGGGTCCTGCTCGGCGCGGCGCTCGCGATGCTCGTGTTCGGGCGGCGGGTGCAGAACAACGTCTACGCGAAGGCCGACGGCCAGCCCGGGGCGGCCGGGTGGGCGCTGGACAACATGCGCGGCCAGTGGCGGGTGACCCAGGCCGTCGCCGGGACCACCCAGCTCGACGTCGTGCACCGCGTGATCGGGCGGCCGGGCGTGGTGCTGGTGGCCGAGGGCGCGTCGCACCGCACGAAGAACCTGCTCGCCCAGGAGAAGAAGAAGATCTCCCGGGTGGCGGGCCAGGTGCCGATCTACGAGCTCACCGTCGGCAACGAGGAGGGCGACGTCCCGCTCTCGAAGCTGCAGCGACACATGACCAAGCTCCCCCGCAACATCGACCGCGACCAGATGGAGACGCTGGAGAAGCGGCTGACGGCCATCGCGGGCCGCGGCGGGCCGGCGATGCCCAAGGGCCCGTTGCCCAAGGGCGCGCAGATGAAGGGGATGCAGCGCACGGTCCGGCGGCGTTGACCATTCCGCCCGGCCCTCGCAGGTCTTGGTTGATCAGGAGCACGTCAGGCATCTCGGCGGGCCGGGTGACCTGCCCGGTGTGCTGTTGATCAACGCCGAGGGGGGCGGGAGCGCCGGCATCGATGGGGCGGGAGCGATGGCATCGCCCGGCGGGGCGAAGGGGCGGGGCACCTGACCGGCGCGACTACCGGGTGCGGATCACGACGGTGCGGCTCACGCGGTCGTGCAGCCCCCGCCCGTCCCGGTCCATGACCAGGGCGGGGACGAGGAAGAACAGCGACACCGTCCGCGCGAGCGCCCACACCCCGACACGGGGCGCCCCGTCCACGCGCACCGCGCGCAGCCCCGTCAGGACCATCGCGGGCGTCTGCCCGAGGATCGCCACCGGCAGGGTCACGAGCACGGCCCACACCGCGAGGCTGAGGTAGGTCGGCGCCGGGAAGCTGATGGCCGAGGCGATGAGGCCGCCGACGAGCAGGTCGAGCAGGAACTGGCCCGCGCGCGGCAGCGGGGGGGCGACCGAGCCGGGGCCGTCGGCCGGGAGTCCGAGATCGCGGCCCGGGTACCCCTCGTCCTCGGTTCCCGGGGCTCCGGCGCGCGCCCCCGGTCGCGACGGGGCCCGGGGCCCGTTCGGCCCAGCGTCAGGCACGCGTCGTGTCGGCGTGGCAGCCCTATCCGGACGGACCGGACCTTCCGGGCGCCCTCCCGACGCCCGATCAGGCCCCTCGTCGGTGAGCCATTCACGAATCCACGACACTCTGACAGGCTACGGTCCCGCGGCCTCGTGATGCGCCACGGCAACGTCGCCGGTCGGCTCGTCCACGACCCTGCCGTGGACCACGGAACACACCGCGGTAACTGTGATGCGAGCCCGTTAACTGCTGCGAAACATCGGTGCGATGAGCGAGTAACGCGACCCGCTTAGCGTCCGGGGTCACCCGAAGCGGTGACCGACCCCGGACCGGGCGGAGTCGGCTCGTCGCGACGACAGTGCCAGAGAAGGAGCCAGCGAGGGTGTTCAACAACCAGGACGAGGTCTTCAAGTACATCTCCGACGAGGGGGTGAAGTACGTCGACGTCCGGTTCTGCGATCTCCCTGGCCAGATGCAGCACTTCACGGTGCCGGCGTCGGAGCTCGACGAGGACGTGTTCAGCGACGGGCTGGCCTTCGACGGCTCGTCGATCACCGGCTTCCAGAGCATCAACGAGTCGGACATGACGCTGCTGCCCGACCCGGCGACCTCGCGGATCGACCCGTTCCTGGCGCAGAAGACCCTGAACATGAACTTCTTCGTCCACGACCCGCTGACGCTCGAGGCCTACAGCCGCGACCCGCGCAACGGGGCCCGCAAGGCGGAGAACTTCCTGTCGACGGTCGACGTCGCCGACACGTGCTTCTTCGGGCCCGAGGCCGAGTTCTACATCTTCGACTCGGTGCGCTACGACTCGAAGCCCAACGGCACCTTCTACGAGGTCGACGCCATCGAGGGTGCCTGGCGCACCGGCGCCGACGAGACCGGCGGCAACAAGGGCAACAAGATCGCCATGAAGGGCGGGTACTTCCCGGTCGAGCCCACCGACCAGACCTCCGACCTGCGCGCCGCGATCGGCACGAACCTCGTCAACTCCGGCTTCGAGCTCGAGAAGCTGCACCACGAGGTCGGC
>JAVXWR010000299.1:0-7728 GCA_032230725.1 Actinomycetota bacterium | reverse complement strand
ACCTCGGCGCCCGCGTCGCGCGCCGCGGCGGCCAGCGCGTAGGAGCTGACGTCGACGACCTGGCCCGCGCCCGGGGTGCGGTCGACGTCGACGAGCTCGTCCCCGACGGCGATCACCGAGACCCGCGGCCTCGGGTGCACCAGGACCTTCGTGCGCCCCACCGCGGCCAGGAGCCCGACCTGCGCCGGTCCGACGACGACGCCGCGGCGCACCGCGACGTCCCCGGGCGCGACGTCCTCGCCGGTGCGGCGCACGAACGCCGCCGACGGGACGGGGGCCTTGACGGTGACCCGGGCGCGGCTGGAGGGCACCGCGTCGTCGGTGTGGTCGTGCGGGGCGACGGCGTCGGCGAGGGTCGGGAGCGGCGCGCCGGTGGCCACGCGCACGGCCTGGCGCGGCGACAGGCGGTGCGCCTGACGCGAGCCGGCGGCGACCTCGCCGACCACCGGTAGCTCCACCGGTTCCGCGTCGGCCTCGCGCACGTCGACCGCGCGGACCGCGAAGCCGTCGACGGCGGCCTGGTCGAATCCGGGCAGCGGGCGGTCGGCCACGACCTCCTCCGCACACAGCAGCCCCTGCGCCTCGGAGATGGGCACGCGCACGGGCGCGGGGCGTACCGCGGCGTCGAGCACCCGCCGCAGCTGGGCATCCACGGTCCTCACGGACCCATCGTGCTACGACACGCCGTGCGAACCGCGCACCGACGCGCCCGGGCACCCGACTGCGCACCCGGGCGTCACCCCGGAGTCCGGGCCCTTCGCTAGGGTCGCGGTGTTCCCGATCCCGGCCGGGCGGGCCCGTCCGGACGCCGCGCCCGCCGGCCGCCCGCGAGCGAAGGCAGCCCGAACACCATGGTCGACCCGTCGGACGTCAGCGCCGACCACCCCGCCGTCGTCAAGCTGGAGAAGGCGGGCGCGCACCCGATGGAGCTCGCGGCGTTCCGCCGGCGGCTCGCGCAGCTGGCCACACCCGGCGTCGGGACGCTGCCCGGCGACGAGCTCTCCCCCGTCGAGCCGCTCCCCCGCCTCGAGGACCTCCCCGAGCCCGACGAGGCGACCACCCGGGCGGTGCTGGACCGCCTCGCCGTCGTGAAGCTCAACGGGGGACTCGGGACGAGCATGGGGCTCGACGGGCCGAAGTCGACGCTCGAGGTCAAGCCCGGGCACAGCTTCCTCGACGTCATCGCGGTCCAGACCCTGGCGATGCGCCGCGCCAGCGGCGCCCGGCTGCCGCTGCTGCTCATGGACTCGCCGACCACGCGCCCACCCTCGCTCGAGCGGCTGCGCGCGCACGCGGGCCTCGACGACCAGCCGCTGCCGCTGGACTTCCTGCAGGGCATCGAGCCGAAGCTGGACGCGGCCACGCACGAGCCGGTGGAGTGGCCCACGGACCCGCAGCTGGAGTGGTGCCCGCCGGGCCACGGCGACATCTACACCGCGCTCGCAGCCAGCGGGATCGCCGCGACGCTGCTCGAGGCGGGCGTGCGCTGGTGCTTCGTCTCCAACGCCGACAACCTCGGCGCGCGCCCCGACCCGCGGATCGCGGCGTGGCTCGCCGAGCACGAGGTGCCCTTCCTGCTCGAGGTGGTGCGCGGCACCGACTCCGACCGCAAGGGCGGGCACCTCGCGATGCGCGACGGCAAGCTCGTGCTACGCGAGTCCGCGCAGGTCCCCGACGGCGACCCGTCGTTCGGGGACCTGGAGCGCTGGCACTACTTCAACACCAACAACATCTGGTTCGACCTGGAGGCGATCACCGCGCTGCAGGAGGCCGACCCGGCGGCGCCCGAGCTGCCGCTGATCGTCAACCGCAAGACCGTCGACCCGACGGACAAGGGCTCGACCCCGGTCCTGCAGCTCGAGACGGCGATGGGTGCGGCGGTCTCGGCGATCGACGGCGCCGGGGCGCTCGAGGTGCCACGGACCCGGTTCGCGCCCGTGAAGACGACCGACGACCTCCTGGTCGCGCGCTCGGACCTGTGGGAGCTGCGCGACGACGGCGCGATGGTGCCGCGCTTCGACGGCCGGCCGCCGCTGGTCTCGCTCGACAAGGCCCACTTCGGGATGCTGCGCGACTTCGAGGCGCGGTTCCCGGCCGGGGCGCCGTCGCTGGTGGACGCGGAGCGGCTCGAGGTGCGGGGTGACGTCACGTTCGCCGGTCCGGTGACGGTGCGGGGGTCGGTGACGCTCGAGGGGCCGCGCGAGGTGGAGGGCGGCACGCTCGAGGGGTGAGGCCGTGACCAAGGACGCGCTGCGGCGGGAGCTGCTCGCCCGGCGTCGGGAGCGTCCCGACGACGACCGGTGGCGCGACGCGTCCGCCCTCGCGGCCGGGCTCCCCGGGGTGCTCGACGCGCTCGACGCGGACCCGCAGCGCGCGGTCTGCCTGCACGTCCCGGTCCGACGCGAGCCGGGGGCGGCCCCGGACGGGGCGGTGCCGATGCTCGACGCGGCCGTGGCGCTGGGCCGCCGGGTGCTGCTGCCGGTGACCGTGGGCGCGGCCCCACTGGACTGGGCGTCGTTCGGCGGGCGGGAGGACCTCGTGCCCGGCCCGCACGGACTGCTCGAGCCCGGGGGGGCGCGGCGGGGCCCGGAGGCGATCGGCGACGCGGCGGTCGTCGTCGTCCCGGCGCTGGCGGCGACGCCCGGCGGGGTCCGGCTCGGGCGCGGGGGCGGGCACTACGACCGCAGCCTGCCGCTGGCCTCGACCTCGACGGTGGTGGTGGCCCTCGTCGGCGACGACGAGCTCCGGGAGGAGCTGCCGGCCGAGCCGCACGACGTGCTGGTCGACGCCGTGTGGCGCCCCGGCGCGGGCCTGCTGCGCACCGGTGCGCGGGGAACAGCGTGATCCCGACCCGTGTTGGCACTCGCGTGGGGTGAGTGCCAGATACACTCCCCCGACGCAGAGTCCCCGCGGGTGACGACAGGAGCGAGCGTGCCCACCTATCCCTACGCCTGCACCGAGTGCGACCACCGGTTCGAGCAGGTCCAGGCGTTCACCGACCCCTCGCTGACCGAGTGCCCCGTGTGCGGTGGACGGCTGCGCAAGGTGTTCTCGTCCGTCGGGATCGTGTTCAAGGGCAGCGGTTTCTACCGCAACGACAGCCGCGCCACGGCCTCGAGCTCGTCGTCCTCGTCGGAGTCCGAGGCGTCGGCCTCGGGTGACTCGTCGTCGGGCTCCGGCTCGTCCGACTCGGGCTCGTCCGGGTCCGACTCGAAGTCGGACTCGAAGTCGGGCTCCGACTCGAAGTCCGGCTCCGACTCGAAGTCCGGGGCCTCGTCGAATGGGTCGACGTCGGGTTCGTCGTCCGGCGGGTCGTCCTCCGGATCGAGCACCACGGCGGCGAAGAGCGCATAGCGCGGGGGCTCCGACGGATCAGGGAGTGGTCCGGGTCGGCAACCCCGAGTCGCCGACCCGGACCATCACGGTGCTCGACCCGCTCCCCAGCGGTCGGTGGCTCCGCGCCTGTACAACGAGAGACGCCGATGCCCGTCGCGCGTTGCGCGGAAACGGGTTTGAACTTCCTGGATCACCCGTTCGGAGCAGGAGCTCAGCGCGTTCGGCGACGTGCTGTGCCGGCCGGCTGTCGCTCGGACGAGGGAGCGGCGCCCGGACTGCCCTCGTGGGCCGCCAGCACCGGTGACCGTGCGAGCAGGAAGACGCCCACGGTGAGCAGGACGGCGCCGAGCAGTCCGCCCCAGAGCCACACGCCGCCCGCGACCTTCTCGTCCAGCAGGCCGACCCCCCAGACGAACGCCAGCAGGGGGTTGCCGAGCGTGAGCCCCGGCTGCGACGCCAGCAGCCGTCCGGCCCGCAGACCCGACTGCAGTGTCCAGAACGCGACCGGCCCGACGAGGATCAGCAGATAGCTCTGCCAGGTCGTGAGGACCTCGCCCAGCCCGCCGACCGCCAGCGCGTCGGTCATGGCCTTGATGATCACCGCGACGAAGCCGGACCCGATCCCGGCCGCGATCCCGAAGAACGCCGCCTTCCCCACCGCGCCCGACGCCCGCGCGATCGCCACCGCGGCCCCCACGACGGCGAGGGTCACCAGCGTCCCGAGGACCCAGCGCAGGTTCCCCGCGGCGAGTGCGTCGCCGTCGTGCGGGCGCAGGCAGGCCAGCAGGACCACGAGCCCGACGCTCATCGTCGCGACCGCGCCCCACTCGTAGGGCCGCAGCGCACCCCCGAGGATCCACCAGCCGACGAGGAGCGTGAACGGCAGTTCCATCACCAGCACCGGCTGGACGAGCGAGACCGACCCGAGCCGCAGCGCGAGAATCTGGCAGATCACGGCGATCGCGAAGACCAGGGTGCCAAACAGCCACGGCGGTCGGCGCACCATGTCGCGGAACGAGCCGGCCGACCGGCCGCGCTGGCGGGCGCTGTCCTGGGCGGCCTTGCGCTGCAGGGTGAGGGCCAGCGCGTTGCCCAGGCACGCCAGGAGCACGAGCACCACGGCCATTCGGGTGCGCCTCTCCTCGCGAGCGGACTATCTCGGGACTTCGCGCCGTCCACAGAGGCCGGGTCTTCCCCCATTGTCCACAACTGATGAGTGGTGACCGTGCGCGGGCCCGATCGGGGCCCTAGCGTCCGGTCCGTGCGGATCGGGGGGAAGGCGACGCGGCCGGGTGCGGGCGTGGGGCCGGGCCTCCGGGCCCGCCTGCCGCGCGGGTGGCGGCGGGCGGTGGCGCTCCGCCGGCTCGCGGCCGTGCTGCTGGTCGCGGTGGCGGCGGTCCTCGCGGTGGCGGGGGCGGCGGCGCCGTCGGTGGCCGGGACGCCCGTGGTCCTGGCCCGGCGGGACCTCGCGCCGGGGGCGGCGGTCGGACCCGACGACGTCGGGGTGGTGGCGCGGTCCCCGGACGGTGTCCCTGCCGGTGCGCTCCCGGCCGTGGGGGACGCCGTCGGGCGGTCCCCGGTCGGTCCGGTGCGCGCGGGCGAGGTGCTGACCGACGTCCGGCTCGTGGGGCCGGAGGCCGCCCGGGCGGCGGTGGGCGTCCCCGACGCGGCCGGGGTGCCGCTGCGGCTCGCCGACCCGGCGGTCGCGGCGCTCGTGCGGGCGGGGGCGCTGGTGGACGTCGTCGGCGGCGCGGGCGCGGGGGGCGGCGGTCTCGGGGGTGGGGGCGTGGTGCTCGCGCGGGGTGCCCGGGTGCTGACGGTGCTGCCCGGGGAGGAGCGCACGGCCTCGGCCCCGCTCGTCCTGGTGGCCCTGCCGGGCCCGGACGCGGCGCGGGTGGCGGCGGCGACCGTGGGGCAGGAAGTCACCCTGACGCTGCGATGAGCCGGGGACGGCCGGCGACCGTCGCGGCCCCCGCCCCGCCCTGCCGCGCCCTGCCCCTTGATCATCAGCACAGGAGGCAGGCCGCGCGGCCCGAAATCCTGTGCGGTGTGCCCCTCGTCCGCCGGGTCACGCGCCGCCCGTGCCAGCTCGAAGATCAGGGGCACACGAAGCATGCCGAGCGCGCCGAGATCCTGCGCCGCGTGCCCCTCGACGGGGCAACTCAGTCGTGCGGCGCCGCCGACCCACCGAGCAGGGTGGGCGCCGCCACGACCTCCGCGTCTCGCACACACTCCGGTCGAGGCAGCGTTCGACCCTGCAGAAATCGCCGCGTCACGCACACATTCCCGCCGCAGGCCCGAGAACGAAACGCCGCCTCGAGCAGATTGTGTGCGCCACGCGCAGGTCCACCCAGAACCGAGCGCCACCTCGACCGGAGTGCGGGCGGGCGGCCCGGCGGCTCGACGTCGGAACGACCCTCACCGGCCGGGTCGGCGGGATCAGCCGTGGTGCGGGGGCCGCTGCTCGTCGTACCAGCGCCGGTCGCGCCCGCCGTCGTCACCCCGCGCCCGGTCGGCGTCGTCGCGTTCGTCGGCGCTCGCGCCCGTCGCGTCCCCGAACAGCGCCTCGCGAGCGCGGCGTCGCGCCGCCGCGGCCCGCGCGGACTCGTCGGCCGGTTCGTCGGGAACCTCCGGGTCCCCGACCACGGTCAGTTCTCCTCGAGCCCCGAGAGCTCCGCGATCACGTGGGAGATCAGGGGGGTGAGGGTGGCCATGCCGTCGCGGACCGCGGCCCGGGAGGCGGCGAGGTTGACCACGAGCGTCGAGCCCGAGACCCCGACCAGGCCCCGGGAGAGCCCGGCGTCGACGGCACCCGCGGCCAGACCGGACGCGCGGATCGCCTCCGCGATCCCGGGGATGGGACGGTCGAGCACCCCGGCGGTCGCGTCCGCGGTCACGGCGCGCGGCGAGACGCCGGTGCCGCCGACGGTGACGACGAGGTCGACCCCGCCGATGACCGCGGTGTTCAGCGCGTTGCGGATCGCCACGGACTCGCCGGGGACGACGATCGTGCCGTCGACCACGAGGCCGGCCTCCGCAAGCAGCTCGGTGACCAGGGGTCCGGTGACGTCGGCCACCTCACCGGTGGAGACACGGTCGTCGACGATCACGACCAGGGCACGCCCGAGCAGGTCGCCGTCGCCGCCGCCGAAGGTGTCGTCCTGCATCGCCGCCGTCGTGCGCGGGAGTTCCATGCCTGCAGACCCTAGCGAGCCGACGTCGGACCGCGTCGCCGGACGGCCCGCCGTTACCGTGGCGTCGTGCACGTCCTCCTCACCGGCGGTGCCGGGTTCATCGGCTCCGCGATCGCCGACCAGCTCGCCGACCGCGGGCACACCCCGATCCTGCTCGACGCCCTGCTCCCCCAGGCACACGCCGACGGCAAGGCGCCGGAGTGGACCGACCGGTTCGAGATGGTCCGTGGTGACGTCCGGGACGCGGACCTGCTCGACCGCCTCCTGCCCCAGGTCGACGCCGTCTGCCACCAGGCGGCGATGGTCGGGCACGGCGTCGACCCGAACGACGCCCCCGCCTACGCCGAGAACAACGACGTCGCGACGGCCGTCCTGCTCGCCGCGATGTACCGCGCGAAGCACCGCCGGCTGGTCATGGCCAGCTCGATGGTGGTCTACGGCGAGGGCCGCTACTCCTGCCCGGAGCACGGGGTGCAGCCGCCGCAGGCGCGCACGCAGGCCGACGTCGACGCGGGCCGCTACGACCTGCCGTGCCCGGTCTGCGGCCGCGACCTGCAGGGCGAGCTGGTGCCCGAGGACGCGACGCTGGAGCCCCGGTCCACCTACGCGGCGACGAAGCTCGCCCAGGAGCACCTCGCCGTCGCGTGGGCCCGCGCGACCGGCGGGCGGGTGATCGCGCTGCGCTACCACAACGTCTACGGCCCCCGGATGCCGCAGAACACGCCGTACGCCGGCGTGGCCTCGATCTTCCGCTCCGCGCTGGAGCAGGGTGAGGCGCCGCGGGTGATGGAGGACGGCCGGCAGCGTCGCGACTTCGTGCACGTCAGCGACGTCGCGGGGATCAACGTGGTCGCCCTGGAAGCGCCCGAGGACACGACCCCCGCCGGGACCGCCACGCCGCTCAACGTCTGCTCCGGGGAGGTCCGCACGATCTCCGACCTCGCGAGCCAGCTCGCGAGCGCCATGCAGGGGCCGGCGCCGCAGATCGTCGGGGGCGCGCGGCCCGGCGACGTCCGGCACGTCACCGCCGACCCGGCGCGGGCGGCCGAGGTGCTGGGCTACCGCGCGCAGGTGTCGTTCGCCGAGGGCATCACGCGGTTCGCGACGGATCCGCTGCGCGCGGCCGTTCGCTGACGCCTGTGCCCACGCCCGAAGGGCGAATCACCACACCGTCGCCAGCAGGCTGTTCACCGCGATC
>JAVXWR010000292.1:0-5812 GCA_032230725.1 Actinomycetota bacterium | reverse complement strand
CGAGAACGATCTCGGGGCACCGCCGGCCGAGCGGGTGGACCGGCACGTCGTCACGTGGCCCGCGCCCATGCTCCGGGGCACCACGCTGATCGACACCCCGGGCATCGGATCGGTGAACACCGAGGTCTCCGCGCGCAGCGAGCGCATCCTGGCCCCCGACGACGGCGAGGTGACCGCGGCCGACGCCGTCGTCTACCTCATGCGGCATGCCCACGGGGACGACGTGCGGTTCCTCGAGGCGTTCCGCGACGGTGCACCGGACCGCCGGACCGTCAACACCATTGCCGTGCTCTCCCGCTGCGACGAGATCGGGCATGCCCGTCCCGACGCCCTGACCACGGCCGCTCGGATCGCCGACCGGTACCGGCTGGACCCCCGCGTGCGGGCGCTGTGCCAGACGGTCGTCCCGGTCGCCGGCCTGCTGGCCTCCTCCGCGGCGTCGTTGCGGGAGGCGGAGTACCGCGCGGTCGTCACGCTGGCCTCCGCTCCGGACACCGATCGCCTGCTGCTCACCGCGGGCCGCTTCGAGACGACCGAGACCGACACAGGTGTGCCGGCGTCCGAGCGCGCCGCACTCCTACGGCGCTACGGCCTGTTCGGCGTGCGGACCGCGGTCCGCCTCGTGCGCGAGGGCGGCGTCGGCGGTGCCGGCGACCTGGCGCGCGAGCTCACCGCCGTCAGCGGCATGGCGGAGCTCCGGCACCTGCTCACCACCCAGTTCGGCGCCCGCGCCGACGTCCTCAAGGCGCGCTCGGCGCTCTCGGCCCTCGACGCCGTGCTCCGGCGCCACCCGATCTCGGCGGCCCGCGGGCTGGCGCACGAGCTCGAGCGGGTGCAGGCGGGCGCGCACGAGTTCGCCGAGATGGCGTTGATCGACGACCTGCGGAGCCGGCGGGTTCTGCTCCCCGAGTCCGAGCTGCACGACGCCGAGCGGCTGCTGGGCGGCGAGGGCATGGACGCGGCGACGCGGTTGGGTCTGGACCCGCAGTCCGACCCGCAGGCGGTCCGGCGGGCCGCGGCCGAGCAGCACCTGCGGTGGCAGCGACGCGCAGAGAGCCCCGCGGCCACCCGCGAGCGCGCCGAGGCGGCGCGCGTCCTCGTCCGGACCTGCGAGGGAATCCTCACCACGCGTCACGTCGAGTACTCGGCCGCGACGCCCGGCCGAGGGGGAGTAGGCCGCTACTCATGACATCGGGGTCCCCGGATCGCAGGGTGGAGGGGTGAGCGAACCGGAGCAGAACGGCGCCGTCGATCGGGCCGTCCGCGCAGTGGAGGCGGTCCGCGCCGTCGAGGCGGCGACCGAGGGCGGATCGCAGCCGCCCACGCGTCGGCAGGCCCGCGCGCCCCAGCTCCGCTTCGCGGCCGCCGGGGGCGCCGCCGCCTACGCGGGCGGCCTGGCGTATGGCCTGTCGGAAGGGACGGCGGCTGCCGAGCCCGCCGCGTTCCGGACCCCTCTCGGCCCGGACCAGGACGGCGGGGCGGGACCGGGCGCAGCGGGCGCACCGGGCGGCGGGCAGGACGGAGCCGGCACGACCGGGCACGACACCGGGACGACCACGACCGGGCCCGACGGCGGCCACGTGTCGGTCGACCAGCACGTCAGCGGCGTCGGCGTCACCCCGGACCACATCTCCGGCTCCATCGGCCACGGCGCCGACGGCTCCGTGGTCGCGACGACCGCGAGCACCTGGCACGGCGGCGGCTCGGGCCACGGCACGGACGGCGGGCCGGGGCAGCGGGACGGGGGCCGGGGCCAGTCGGAGTCCGGCCACCAGGGCGGCGGGCATGACGACGGCGGCATCCTCGTCCAGCAGTACGAGACAGTGGTCGTCCGGGAGGACGCGAGCGGCAACTTCGTCGTCGACAGCCACCTCGTCGTCGTCGTGCACGCCGGCGGTCACGAGTACAGCTACGACGGGCACGACGTCTACACGGTGAGCCCCGACGAGCACGCCGACCTCGTGGTGCACCAGCACGAGGACGTCGTCGTCCACCACAAGCCCGACGGGAGCTACTCCGTCGCGGTCGACGCGCACACTTCCGTCGACGTCGTCCCCGACGCCGACGGGCACTTCGACGCGAATGTGACCCAGGACGAGTCCGTCGAGGACGGCGGCCACGGCCAGCACGGCCACGGCGACGGCCACCTCGGCACCGACCAGTACGAGGGCGTCGACGACCGGGGCGGCGGCCACGGCACGGTCACCCAGACCGAGCACACCGAGGGGCACGGCTCGCAGACCGAGGACGCCGACGGTCGCGGCGCCGGTGACGTCACCCAGGGTCAGGACGGCGGGGACGGCGTCGACCAGACCCAGAACGCCGACACCCGGGACGGCGGGCACACCACCCAGTCCCAGGACGGCGGCAAGGGCTCCCACCAGACCCAGAACCACGACGGGCGCGGTGGCCAGGGCAGCACCCAGACCCAGACCGGCGGCAAGGGCTCCGACCAGACCCAGAACAACGACGACCGGGGGGGCGGGGGCAGCACCCAGACCCAGACCGGCGGCAAGGGCTCGCATCAGGAGCAGAACGACGACGACCGGGGGGGCGGGGGCAGCACCCAGACCCAGACCGGTGGGAGGGGCTCGCACCAGGAGCAGGGCGCCGACGGTCGCGGGGGGTCGGGCACGTCCCAGACCCAGGTCGGGGGCAAGGGCTCGCAGCAGGGCCAGCACGCCGACGACCGCGGCGGTGGTCCGGGGAGCCAGGTCCAGGTCGGGAGCGGGTCGCGGCAGACCCAGGACCTCGATCAGCGCAATGTCCCCACGGGCCCGGCGCCCGCGGCTGCGGGGGCCGCGTCCCCGGTGGGGACCGGTGCGAGCGGCACGGAAGGGGGGGCCGGCGCAGCGGCGGCCACCGGAGCGGCGTCCGGCGTGCCCACGGTCGCGGCGGGCGGTGTCGCGGCCGGTGGTGCCGCGGCCACCGGGCTGGCCACGGCGAGCCACGCCGGAGCCCTCACCGCGTCGTCCCACGACGGGAGCTCGATCGACCCCACGCTCGTCGCGCAGCCCGTGGACCTGGCGGCGGCCACGACTCACGACCCGGGGTCGACCCCGTCGACGGCCGCGACCGACGCCCTCCACGCCCCGCCCTCGAACGGCCTGGACGACGGCCCCCTCGTCCGCGGCCCCGCGTCCGGTCCCGACGGCACGGGCTCCTCCGCAGCCACCGGACCCGTGGCCCCCGCGACGCCGGTCACGCCACCGGCGGACACCGGCCACGCTCCCGGGACCACTCCGTTCGGCGCCGCGGGCGACCCTGCTCCGCAGGCCCCCTTCGGCCACCCGCCGGCAGCCACCGGGCCGGCCGCGTCCTCCGCGAGCGGGCACACCGACCAGGCCGGCACGGCCGACACCGGGCAGCACACCGCGGGTCACGAGCACTCCGCCGCGGCGACCCACCCGCCGGCGGCGCACGACGCGACCACCGAATCGTCGTCGCACGAGACCACCGAGGGACACGAGGCGCAGGCGCAGCATGATGATGCGGGCGGGGGACACTCCTCGACCCACGACGCCACCGATCACACCCTCGCGCACCACGGCTAGCTGGAGCACACGATGACCTTCGGACTCGGCGTCGACCTGGGGACGACGTTCACCGCCGCCGCCGTCTCCCGCGGCGACCAACCCGAGATGGTGACCCTGGGCGACCGCTCGGCGGCCATCCCCTCGGTGGTCATGATCCGCGAGGACGGCACCTCGCTCGTCGGCGACGCCGCGCACCGCCGGGCGGTGGCCCAGCCCGCCCGGGTGGCGCGCGAGGTGAAGCGCCGGCTGGGCGACCCGACCCCGCTCATCCTGGGCGGCGAACCGCACTCCGCGGCGCAGATCCTGTCGCGGCTGCTGCGCGCCGCCGTGGACGCGGCGGCCGCGCGGGAGGGCCGCCGACCGGACGGGATCGTCCTGACGCACCCCGCGAACTGGGGTCCGTACAAGCGCGAGCTCTTCGACTCGGTGCCCCGGCTGGCGGACCTGACGGCCGTCTCGATGGTCACCGAGCCCGAGGCGGCCGCCGCGCACTACGCGTCCACCGCGCGGGTCGCCAAGGGCTCCGTCGTCGCGGTCTACGACCTCGGCGGCGGGACCTTCGACGCCACCGTGCTGCACCAGCTCGACGACGGGTTCGAGTTCCTCGGCCCTCCGGAGGGCATCGAGGGTCTCGGCGGGATCGACTTCGACGAGGCCGTGTTCGCCCACGTCGACCGCAGTCTGGACGGCGCCCTGTCCGCGCTCGACCTCGACGACCCCCGGGCGGCGTCGAGCCTGGTGCGCGTGCGCCAGGACTGCGTGCTCGCCAAGGAGGCGCTCTCGGGGGACACCGAGACGTCGGTTCCGGTGATGCTCCCGAACCTGCACACCGAGGTCCGGCTGACCCGCGGCGAGTTCGAGGAGATGATCCGGGCCCCGGTCGAGGCGACCGTGTCGGCGCTGCGCCGGGCCCTGACCGCCGCGGACGTCGCCCCGGAGAAGCTGAGCAACGTGCTCCTCGTGGGCGGGTCCTCGCGCATCCCGCTCGTCTCGCAGATGCTCTCCGCCGAGCTCGGCCGCCCGACGGCGGTCGACACCCACCCCAAGCACGCCGTGGCCCTCGGGGCGGCGCTGCTGGCGGGGCGCCGGCGGGCCGCGGGGCCGCGGCCCGGTGCGCCCGCGCAAGGGATGCCGAGTGCGCCGCCTCCCGGCCGGCCGGCGGACCGGCGACGGGGAGCGCCCGGACCGAGCGGGCCGGCGTCGGCACCCCCTGGCGAGGCGCGGCCGCCGGCCCGGGGCCCGAGGACACCCGCGGCCGAACCGGCCGCTGCGGCGAACGGCGCCACCGTGGTGGCGAGGCCCAACATCGCGCCCGCTCCCGCCCGGGCGTCGGGGTCCTCCGGTCGCACCCCGGTGGTCGGCCCGCCGTCGGGAGGCCCGCGGGGGATGCGTCCACCCGCGGGGAGCGGGCCGGGCGCGCCACCGCCCTCAGGGCCGTTCCGCGCAGCGCCGCCTCCGGGCGGGCCGACGCCGCCCCCCGGCGCACCGAAGCCACCCCCCGGCGGACCGACGCCACCTCCCGGAGGCGCCCGTGGGCGCCAGGAGGGCGCGGGGGCGACGGCGGCCGGCAGCGCCCCGCCGACGTTGGGGTCGTCGTCCACCGAGGCGGCCGAGACGCGCCGCCAGCGGATTCGCATCGGAATCTTCTGCGGGGTCGCCGCCGTGGTGCTGGCCGGCGGCGGCGTCGCCACCGCGGCGGCGCTCACCGGTCACTCCGGCGGAGCCACGGTCCCGCCCCCGGCGGCCTCGGTGTCCGTCCCCACGACGACGCCCAAGCCGCAGGGCGCGGCGCCGATCGCGCACGCGCCGGCCGAGCCGGCCGGCGGCTCCGGCTCCTGACCGGGCCTCTCGGTCAGGAGCCGAGGGCGTGCACGCTCACCGCGTAGCCGCCGCCGTCGTCGTAGGGCTCGGTGCCGTCCCAGTCCGCCGTGCGCGTGCGCAGTGTGAGCCCGGCGCCCACGCAGGCGGTGTCGTAGGCGACGAGGTCGGGGATCGGGACGCCGTCGGGCAGCGTGAACGGCACGTGCTCGGCGTCGAGCCCGAAGCCGAGGACCAGGAGCCCCCCGGGGCGCAGGTGGGCGGCCAGGCGGGCCACGACACCCGCGTGGCTGCCCGGGGTCAGCAGCGGCCAGAGGTTGCCGGCCGCGACGACGAGGTCGAACCGGCGCCCGAGATCGAGGCGGGCGAGGTCGACGAGGAGCCACTCGAGGTCCGGCCGGGTGGTGCGGGCCTCGGCGAGCATCGAGGCGTCGAGGTCGACGCCGACGACGTGGTGG
>JAVXWR010000282.1:0-3441 GCA_032230725.1 Actinomycetota bacterium | reverse complement strand
GCGGGCCTGGACCTCGGTGGCGCCGGCCTGCACGCGGGTGACGGCCTCCTGGGCGCTGGCGACGGCGTAGTCGCCGAGCCCGAGCAGCGCCAGCGAGGGGGCGCGCAGCGGGTCGACCGCGTCGGCGACGACCTGGGAGGCCTGGTCGCGGGCCTCGCGGACGTCGAACTTGGTGGGGAACGTGACGGCCATGATGATCACTCCTGTTCAGTGACGGGACGGGTGATGTCGGGCGTGGCGGCCAGCGCGGCCGTCACGTCCGTGGCACCGGACGCGATGCCCGCAGGCGCCGACGACGCCGACGACGCCTGTGTGGGCGCTGTCGGCGCGGCGCTGGTTTCGACGTCGGGACGCGCCCGGTTCTCGCGGCGGAACGATTCGTAGATGTCGTGCATGACCTGCTTCTGCCGCTCGGTGAGCTCCGGGTCGCACGCGAGCGAGTCCAGGACCGCAGAGCCCTGGCGCTCCTCCAGCAACCCGGCGCGGACGTAGAGCGCCTCGGCGGAGATGCGCAGGCCCGTCGCGATCTGGCCGAGGATCTCCGCGGAGGGCTTGCGCAGCCCTCGCTCGATCTGGCTCAGGTAGGGGTTGGAGATGCCCGCGACCTTCGCGAGCTGGCGCAGGGACACCTGGGCCGACTCGCGCTGCTTGCGGATGTAGCCACCGATGTCCTCGACGGCCTGACCGAGCGCCTTGTCCACGCTCTCGACCCCGGACATCTGGGTGACCTCCTCCGCTCGCGGCTGGAACCCACGCTAACACGTGTGCTAGCTATTGCAAGCACACAGCGCGTGGCCTGTCGCACAACGGGGGAGAGGCCCCGCCCCCACCCAACGAACGGCACTCTCGCTGCGTCCTGCGTGCGATCGGACCGCTCGCTCCGCAGGTCAGGAGCCGGCGAGCACCGCCTGCAGCGCCGCGCGGGCCCCGTCGTCGTGCAGCCGGTCGAGGTGGCGCCGGTAGACCGCGGTGAAGCGGTCGTCGTCGACCAGATCGCCGAACAGCGAGCGGTCCTCCAGGAACGCCAACGGCTCGCCGGGGTAGCGGCGGGCGGCGGCGGTGCGCTCCTCGGCACGGCCGGTGTCGACGACCTCGATCGGCTTGCCGTCCTCGTCGACGCCCTCGGCGTAGCGCGCCCACGCGGCGACGATGAGCGCCGACCGCTCGATCCCGCCGTCGGAGTCGAGGTTCCGCCGGATCACCGGCACCAGCCACGGCGGGATCCGATCCGACGACTCCGCCGCGAGCCGGGCGAGGGTGTCGCGGATCTCGGGGTTGGCGAAGCGCTGGATCAGCGTGGCCTTGTAGTCGTCGAGATCCACGCCCGGGACCGGGAGCAGCGTCGGGGTCGCCTCGGCGTCCATGTAGCCGCGGACGAAGGCCACGAACTCGTCGTCGGCGGCCACCTCGTGGGCGTAGCGGAACCCGGCGAGGTAGCCGAGGTACGCCAGGGCCTGGTGGGAGGCGTTGAGCAGGCGCAGCTTCATCAGCTCGTAGGGCTCGACGTCGTCGACGACCTGCACGCCCGCCTCCTCGAAGGCGGGCCGGCTGCTCCGTCGCGTCCCGTCGCTCCGCTCGCCCTGGTCGGCGAAGCGGTCCTCGAGCACCCACTGGCAGAACGGCTCGCAGACCACGGGCCAGCCGTCGTCGACCCCGAAGCGCTCCGCGAGCTCGGCGCGGTCCTCGTCGGTGGTGCGCGGGGTGATCCGGTCGACCATCGAGTTGGGGAAGGGCACCTCGGCCTCGATCCAGGCGGCCAGGTCGGTCCCGAGCGTCTCGTCGCGCAGGCGGGCGAACGCGGTGATCATCCGGTGTGCGACGTCGCCGTTGCCGGCGATGTTGTCGCAGCTCATCACGGTGAACGGCGCGGCCACGGCGTCCCGACGACGACGCAGCGCCTCGACGAGGAAGCCGAAGGCGCTCGTGGGGACCACGTCGGCGTCGCGGGCGAGGTCGTGGGCGATCGAGGCCTCGGACGGATCGAACTCGCCGGTCGCCGTGTTGACGTGGTAGCCGCCCTCGGTGACCGTCAGGCTGACGATGCGCACCGCCGGGTCGGTCAGGCGCGCGAGCACGGCCTCCGGGTCGTCGGGCGCCACGAGGTACTCGACCATCGAGCCGATCACCCGCGGCTCGCGCGAGGAGTCCGCGTGCTTCTCGACGAGGGTGTAGAGCTCGTCCTGGCGGTGCAGGACCTCGCCCATGGCGCGGTCCGCGTCGAGGACCCCGACACCGCAGAGCGCCCAGTCGCCGTCGCGGCCCGCGGCGAACAGCCGGTCGAGGTACATGGCCTGGTGCGCACGGTGGAAGCCGCCGACGCCGATGTGCACGATGCCGACGCGCAGCGCGTCGCGGTCGTAGCCCGGCACCGGGACCGCGAGCTCCCCGAGCGTCGCGCGGTTCAGGGCCGTGGCGTGCTGGGCGGCGGCGTCGGCGCTCATCGGGCCAGGGTAGGTGCTCGGCGCACCTATCGGCCTCCCGCGACGTCGAGGACGCTGCCCGTCACGTAGGACGCCTCGTCGGAGACGAGCCAGACGATCGCCGCCGCGACCTCGTCGGGCGTGCCCGCCCGTCCCATCGGCAGGCCCGGGCCGAGGCGCGCAACCCGGTCGGGCTGGCCGCCCGAGGCGTGCAGCTCGGTGTCGATGACCCCGGGGCGCACGACGGCGACCCGGACGGCCTCGTCCGCGACCTCCTTCGCCAGACCGAGCCCGAGCGTGTCGACGGCGGCCTTCGACGCGGCGTAGTCCACGTACTCGCCGGGGGAGCCGAGCCGGGCCGCGGCGGAGGAGACGAGCACGATCGCCCCGCCCCGGCCGCCGTGCGCGGTCGACAGCCGACGCACGGCCTCGCGGCACGTGACGATCGCCCCGGTCACGTTGGTGGCGAGCATCCGCTCGACCCGCTCGACGGTCAGCTGGTCCACCCGGGTCTGCTCGCCGACCATCCCGGCGTTGGCGACGACGGCGCCGAGCGGGGCGAGCGTCGTCGCGGCCTCGACCGCGGCCACCACGTCGGACTCCACCGCGACGTCCGCGCGGACCGCCGCCGCGCGCCCGCCGTGGCGTTCGACGGCGGCGACGACGGCCGACGCCGCGGCCTGGTCGCTGCGGTAGGTGAGGCACACGGCCCACCCCGCGGCGGCCGCCCGCCGGGCGGTGGCGGCGCCGATCCCACGGGAACCGCCGGTGATCAACAGGCTGCGCATGGGGATGATTGTGGTGGTCCCGGCGCCCACGTCCGTTCACCTGGTGCGCAGCGCCGTGGGCCTCGCTCGCGGGCTGAGGCGGCGCCCGTCGTCCACGGGTGCCGGGGTCAGTGCTTCTGGACCGGCTCCGTGCCGAGGAGGTCGGCGTAGTCCTCGGGCAGCTGGCTCGCGACGTGGTTCCACAGGCCGCCGGAGAGCGCGGTCTCCAGGCACTTCGCGACCGCCCGCGCGTG
>JAVXWR010000268.1:0-10855 GCA_032230725.1 Actinomycetota bacterium | reverse complement strand
GCCGACCTGCTGCATGGTGTTGACCGACGCGGACGCGACCCCGGCGTCCGCCGGGTCCACCCCGAGGGTGGCCGTGTTGATCGACGTCGACATCGCGGTGCCCAGCCCGAGCCCCATGAGGATCAGCGGCCCGACGACCCCGCTCGCGTACGTGCTGCTCGCATCGATGCGCGAGAGCCAGAACAACGCCCCGGCGCCGGCGAGCAGCCCCACGAAGATCAGTGGCTTCGGGCCGACGCGGGGGAGCAGCGTCGCGGGCACCGTCGTGGACGCGGTGACGATCGAGGCGACCATCGGCAGGAACGCGACCCCGGTGAGCACGGGGGAGAAGTGCAGCGATTCCTGCAGGTAGTAGGTCAGGAACAGCGACACCGCGAACATGCCGGAGGCGAGGACGAGGATCGCGAGGTACGCGCCACCGCGATTGCGGTCCAGCACGACGCGCAGCGGCAGCAACGGCGCGCGCACCGTGCGCTGGAGCAGCACGAACGTCACCAGCAGGGCGACGCCGCCGATGAGGAAGCCGAGCACCGACCCGGAGGCCCAGCCGTCGGTCTCGGCCGTGGCGAATCCGTAGACGACGCAGAACAGCCCGGCCGATCCGGCGACGGTGCCGAGGAGGTCCAGGTGCGGACGCTCGCGTCGGGGGAACGCCGGCAGCAGCAGCGCGGCACCGACGAACGCCACCACCGCGAACACGGCGTTGACGTACATGCACCAGCGCCAGTCCACGTACTCCGTGAGCGTCCCGCCGAGCAGCAGGCCCAGGGCCGCGCCGGAACCGGCGATCGCGCTGAAGACGCCGAACGCCCGGGCGCGATCCCGCCCGCCGGGGAACGACGTCGTCAGCAGCGACAGCGCCGCGGGGGCGAGCAGCGCCCCGAAGGCACCCTGCGCGGCCCGGGAGATCACGAGCATCTCGAACCCGTCGGCCGCACCACCGACCATCGAGGCGATGGCGAACCCGACGAGTCCGACCATGAACGCGCGCTTGCGTCCGAAGAGGTCCGACATCCGGCCCCCGAGCAGCAGCAGGCTGCCGAAGGCGAGCGCGTAGGCCGTGATGACCCACTGGCGCTGCGGGTCGGAGAAGCCCAGGTCGGCCTGGGCCGACGGCAGCGCGATGTTCACGATGGTGTTGTCGAGGACGACCATCAGCTGGGCGATCGCGATGACGGCGAGGACCCACCAGCGTCGTCGGGAGGCCAGGTCCGGAGCAGCCGGACCGGCCGCGTGGGTCAGCGTCACAACGGGCCAACAGGCCATCGGTCCGGATCGTGGCCCGGGGCGGTGGTGACGCCGAACACGGTCGCATCGTGCGAGGCTGCCGGTACGACCCTCGCGGTCGGCGACGAGAGGGTGGCGCGGATGAGCAGGCGACTGACGGTCATCCTGCGGGGTGGGCACGAGATCGTTCTCCAGGGTGTCGACGACCGGGAGGCGGAACGCCTGGTCAGGCGATTTGCGGAGATCTTCGAACAGGGCGAGCCGAAGGGCTCCACGACGGTCTCCGACGGGACGCTGATCCGGCACTCCGAGGTGGTCGGGGTGCGCAACGCGAGTGAGCAGTCGCTGACCAACCGGTCCGGCGGTCGGACCTGACGCCGGGGGTCCCGGGCGAGGTAGGTGAGGGGTCGGCCGCCGTGGTCAGATCCCGCGGTAGAACTCCCGGGCCCGCTCGAGGACCTCGAGGTGATCGGCCCGCTGGCGGTGCCGCTCGTCGGGGTCCTCGGCGAAGCGGCCGTGCTCGTCGAGGTGGGCCTCGAGCCGGTCGAGGAACGTGAGACACCAGCGGGCGTCCTCGGTGCGGGCGATCCGGGTGCCTCCGACCTCCACGTGGACCGGGGTGGTGTGCGCGAACACCGGCATCTCCGGGGCCATCGGGTGCGGTCCGCCGAGGGCGCGCGCCGCGAGCCAGCCCGGTTCGTCGCCGCACACCGTCGTCACCAGCTCGCGGTCCGTCGTCTCCGCGAGGACGCCGTCCGGACCGACGAGTTGCAGCGCACCGTCGAACGGGCCGTGCACCTCGATCCCCACCACCATCCCGGAGCCGGAGACGACGGAGCCGGGCCCGTGCCCGTCGACGTCGAGGGTCAGGAACGGCCCGTTCGTGGCCACCGTCCGCCCGGCCCGTACCGCGGTCCGGAACGCCTCGACCGACAACGGCTCACCGCCCAGGTCGGCGTACACCCGGCCCCAGCCCGGCGGGTTCGAGGCCACCCCGGGACCGTGGGCGAACGAGAGGAAGACGTCGCTGCCGGCGGTGGCGGACAGGCGCAGGCCGCAGTTGAGGAGCCGGTGGTAGAGGAACGCGGTCGGGCGCGGGTCCCAGCAGTGCACGAGGTCGATCGCCTCGACCAGCCCGAGCGCGGCGTCGGCGACGAGCTCGCGCGCCTCGGGGATGCGCGCGATCGCGAACATCTCGTCGGCGCCGGAGAACACGGGGTGGGCGTAGGCGACGGTGCCGTCGCGGTCGCGCAGGTCGGCGCAGGCGACGGCGTTCGGCGGCCAGTCGTGCGGGTGCTCCGCCGTGGCGTGACCGGTCTGGTAGCGCACCGGTGGGCTCGTCAGGCCGAGGGCGTGGACGTGCCCGAGCAGGTCGTTGCGGAACTCGACGCCTGCCCTCGCGACGTGCCCGTCGTCGTGCCACAGGTCCTGCCCGGCGGTGTGCTCGAGCAGCTCGCGGTCGTAGACGAGCGCGCCCGACAGGTTGCCGGCGGTCAGCGTCATCAGCGCCAGGTCCTCTCCGCGCTGCATCGCCCGTGCCTGCTCGGGCACGACGACGAGGTCGCCGGAGTAGTTCAGGTGCACGTGGAGGTCGCCTGAGTACCAGCCGGCGGCGGCCGGCTCGTGCGTGCGTTCCGGGGACATCCCGACGACGGGGCGTTCACGCGGGTCCGCGGTCGTCGTCACCGGCGCGAACTCGGGGCCCCGGGCGCACGTGATCTCCAGCGGGGCGGCGGGCACCGTCACCGTGACCTCGCGGGCGTGGAAGAACGGGCGGTGCGCGCCGTCGGTCTTGCGCGGCGCGCCGTCGGGGAACCACGCGCCCCCGGTCCGGTCCACCACCGACCAGCGCGACCACCCGTCGGCGCGCAGCGTCAGCGTGGCCGCCTTGCAGGGGTCGGCCGCGCGGATCTCGATGCCGTTCACCGTCACCGTCGGACGGGCGCCGTCGACCTCGAGCGCATCGAGGACGACACCGCCGACCGGCACCGTCACGGACCGCCCATCGACGTCGACGACGCTGCCGGGTGCGGCCTCGAGCACGAGGTCCACCGGGGTGGGTCGCCCGGCGACCGCGAGCCGGCGCGGGCCCTCGGGTACAGGCCCGTCGAGCACGACGCGCAGCACTCCCGGGTCGCCGCCGGCCGCCTCGACGACGTCCCGCGCCGCCCTCGCCCAGTCCCCGGTCTCCGCGGCCGCCGTCATCACGTCGCCGATCCGGGAGAACCGACCCCATCGGAAGAAGTCCGGGAGGTCCTCGCCGCCCCAGTCCCAGCCGCGCTGCTCGGCGAGACGCCGGTAGTGGGCCAGGGCCTCGATCACGGCCGGGGGCAGGTCGAGCGCCTCGTCGTCCTGGCAGCACACGGGCCCAGCATCCCAGTCCGGTGACGGGTGCCTCAGGTACCGGAGGCCGCCGATGCCGGGCGGACACCGAACATCTGCTCGCCGCGCACGGACGCAGCGGCGCGCGGGTCGAGGCGATCGCCGCCAGGGCCGGGGTGAACAAGCAGCTGATCTCGTACTACTTCGGCGGCAAGCAGGGGCTCTACGAGGCCATCAGCGACCGGTGGCGCCAGGCCGAGGAGTCCTTCGCGCCGCGGGGGACGCCGCTACCGGCCCTGGCCGCGGAGTACGCGCGTCAGGCACTGCGTTCCGCGGACGAAGCGCGGCTGCTCATCCGCGAAGGGCTCGACGGGCACCCCGGGCCGGGCGGTTCCCGGTCGGCCCAGCAGGAGCGGTTCGCACAGATTCTGAGCGAGCTGCAGTCACGCCAGCAGGCCGGCGAGCTCCCCGCCGATCTCGACCCGGCGGCGCTCGCCGTCGCCCTGTTCGGGATGTGCGCCGCGCCGGTCAGCTTCCCGCACGTCGCCCGCGCCGTCGGCCTCGATCCGGGCGCGCCCGACTTCGCCGAGCGCTACGCCGCCGAGATCGGCCGTCTGGTCGCCCATCTGTGCGCCGGCGGGTAGTTCGCGGCGGCCCGCTCGTCGGCGTCGGCCAGGCCGAAAAACATCGGGGGAAGGGCCAGCTCGACCCCGGTCAGCACGTCCTGGAACCAGTGGGGACGGCCGTGCACGCCGATCGAGACGAGCCGGCCGAGCCCGCCGAGCAGGGAGAGTCCGGCGAGCCGGCGTACCGCGGCCGCGGGCACCGGGGAGCGCCGCCCCGCGTCGAGCCAGGCCAGGCCGTAGCCGAGGAACACCGCCGCGTAGAAGCGCTCGCGGCTGTCGACCGTCGGACCTGCCGAGCGCTCGCCGGGCACCGAGGCGACCCCGAACGCGAGGTGGACGACCCCGATCGCGACGCAGGCGGTCCCGGTCACGAGGACCAGTCGCCGGAGGAGTGTGGCCACGGCGCAGACCTCCTGCTCGATTGGTAGACAACTGTCTACTAGCACGCAGCGTCGACTGCTCCCGCAGCCAAGTCAAGTAGCGTGCGGCGCCGTGACCGTCCGGCGCAGGCTCGACCCGGCGCAGCGCCACGGCCAGCTCCTCGAGGTCGGCGCCGCGCTGTTCGCGGAGCGTCCGTACGACGAGGTGCGCATGGAGGACGTCGCCACCCGTGCCGGGGTCTCCCGGGCACTGCTCTACCGGCACTTCCCGGCGAAGCGGGATCTGTTCGCCGCCGTCTACCGCCACGCCGCGGACCGGCTGCTGGAGACGACGCAGCTCGACCCCGACGGCTCCTTGCCCGACCAGGTCGCCGCCGGGCTCGACGCCCATGTCGACTACTTCGTCGCGAACCGCAACACCGTGCTGGCCGCCAACCGGGTGCTGGCGGGTGACCCGAAGATCCAGGCGGTGATCAACGACGAGCTCGCCGAGCTCCAGCGGCGCCTGCTGGACGCGATCGGCCCGGAGGGCCCGCGGCGACCCCTGGTCTCCGCCGCGCTGTGGAGCTGGCTGGTCTTCGTCCGGACCCTGTGCGTGGACTGGCTGGCCGATCCGCAGGCGTACAGCCGCGACGAGCTGCGGGCGGTGTGCTCGGGCGCGCTGCTGGGTGCGTTGGACGCCGCCGTCACCACCGTCGACCCGGTCCCGGACGAGCGGGACCGATCCGTCAGCTGACGCCCTTCAGTGCTGCGAGAATGACGTCGGTGACCGCGAATGGGTCACCGAGCACCGCGTCCTGCGCGTCCGGTCGCTGCTGGAGGAAAACTCTCTCGAAGCACACGGGCGCGAAACCCGCCCGGTACCGGGAGACCTTCGCCCGAGGATGAGGTCGGCCACGGCTGCGGCCGAGCAGTCCCAGGGCACCCATGACTCACTGGACGAGCAGGTACACGCCCAGGCCGCCGAACCCGACGGCGACTCCGACAGGGCACCCGGCGCCGCGGAGGGGCACCCCGGCGACACCCGCCGTCGTCGGCTTGTGTCAACCCGCGGCCCGCGGGAGGGTTCGGGCCGTGACTGAGCACGTGACCAGGTTGGAGCTGGATGATCTCGGGCTCGCGGCGGGCCTTCCCCGCCCAGGCGGCCCCCACGACCGCGTCGAGGACGTCCCCTACCGGGCCGTCGAGTTCCGCGACGACGAACTCCCGACCGCCCTCGAACGGTGTGCCGCGTGGCTACGGCAGGCGGAGGCCTGGCTCGGGGAGCCCCTCGACGTCCTGGCGATCCACCTCGACTACGACAACACCACGGGCTCGCCGTACTTCGCCGTGAAGGCGATGTGCAACGAGGAGGACCTCGCGGGCGCACCCCTGCTCGCGCGCCGTCACGGGACGTCGCGTGACAGCTGAGCGCCGGTCGACGACCGGCGTCGCGCTACCGGAAGGAACCGTCGCCGGTGTTCACGCCGCCCTTGGGCACCGAGGCGACCTGGGTCGCCACGATCGGCTGCGGGACGTAGTTGGGTGAGGCGTAGCGCCAGCAGTCGGCCGAGGCGTCCCAGTACCGGCCGTAGTAGCGGTGTCCGTCGCTGCCCGTGGGGCCCGGGGTCGGCGGGAAGGTGATCACGTAGCTGTTCGTGGACAGGCCGCCGGTGGAGCTGCTGGTCGAGCCCGAGCTGGTCGAGGTCGAGCTGGTCGACGTCGAACCGGTCGAGGTCGAGCTGGTCGAGGTCGAACCGGTCGAGCTCGAGCTCGACGAGGCGTCGGGGAGCACGCCGAGCAGCACGGACCGGTTCGACGGCGACGACGTCGAGGACGTGCCCGAGGTGCCGTCGGAGCCCAGGCCGCTCAGGACGTCCGCGACCGCCTGGGCCACCCGCGGCGCCGGCACCCCGGTCCGGACCTGGGCGGTGGCGACCCCGGAGGCCACCAGACCGACGAGCAGCACACCGGCCACTACGGCACCCGTTCGCTTCATCGCGTTGCGCCGTCCTGCGCTCATCGCACCTACTCCTGGTCGATTCGTCCGTCCGCTGTCTGGACGTGTCGCGGGCCTCCGGGTTGCTGCAGCAAAAGGAGCTGATTGTGCGTTCGGTGCGACCGGCCCCGGGGAGTCCTCAGCCGGTCTCCTCATCGCGCTCGGCCCTGCCGTCGGCTCGCTCCTCGGCGCACATCCGCCGGTACACCGTGCTCCGGGCGCGCAGGACGACGGTCGCCAGCAGCGCGGAGATCAGCGACCCGGCCAGCACGCCGATCTTGACCAGGTCGTCCTGCGGCGTCCCCGTCCCGAAGGCGAGCTCGCCGATGAGCAGGGAGACGGTGAAGCCGATGCCGGCGAGCAGCGAGAGCCCGAGCACGTCCCACCACGAGAGCTCGTCCGCGAGGCGGGCCCGGGTGAACCGCTGGACCATCCAGGTCGCGCCCAGCACGCCGACGGTCTTGCCGAGCACGAGCGCCACCACGATGCCGAGGGTGACGCGGCTGGTGAGCGCGGCCGCGGCGCCGCCGCCGACGACGCCCACCCCGGCGGAGAAGAAGGCGAAGACGGGCACCGCGACGCCCGCCGAGAGGGGGCGCCACCGGTGCTCGAAGTGCTCGGCCAGGCCTGGGCCGGAGCCTGCCCTGCGGCGGATCACCGGGACCGCGAAGCCGAGCAGGACCCCGGCGACGGTCGCGTGCACCCCGGAGGCGTGCACGAGACCCCAGGTCAGCAGGGCGAGCGGCAGCAGGAGCCACCAGCGCCGCACGCGCCGCTGCACGAGGACGGTGAACGCGGCCAGCGGGACCAGGGCCAGCAGCAGCGGGACGACGGCGAGGTCGTCGGTGTAGAAGCAGGCGATGATCGTGATGGCGAGCAGGTCGTCGACGACGGCCAGGGTCAGCAGGAAGGTGCGCAGGGCGTCGGGCAGGCTCGTGCCGATGATCGCGAGGACGGAGAGCGCGAACGCGATGTCCGTGGCGGTGGGGATGGCCCAGCCGGCCAGTCCGTCCGTACCGGCGTTGACGGCGGTGTAGAGCAGGGCCGGCACGATCATCCCGCCCACCGCCGCGGCCACCGGCAGGGCCGCCCGCGCGGGCTCGCGCAGGTCGCCGGCCACGAACTCGCGCTTGAGCTCGAGCCCGGCGACGAAGAAGAAGATCGCCAGCAGACCGTCCGCGGCCCACGCCGCCAGCGTCAGGTCGAGGTGCAGCGACGCCGGGCCGACCCGCAGCGTCCCGAGGTCGGTGTAGACCTGCGCCCACGGCGAGTTCGCCCAGATCAGGGCCAGGGCCGCGGCCCCGACCAGCAGCGCACCGCCGACGCTCTCACGCCGCAGGACGTCGGCGATGCGCAGCTGCTCGCGCCGGGAGCCGCGGGCGAAGAGGCGGGGACCGGTCACTCGGGCGACCTCCGGGCAGGCGACGGCGGACGCCGACCAGGCTTCCCGGCACACCGCGCACCACCCTAGATCAGGGGACGAGGCGTGGTCGGCGCTGCGGGTCCGGGTCACCGCGCGCCGATCCGGGCGGCCGCCTCACCGGCCCGCGTCGGTCCACCACGATCCTGATCGACCGGCCGGCGAGTTCCCCGTCGTGCCGAGGGGGCTCCCCTGCCCGCCACCGCATCCCGTCGATGCCGCCGCCGACATTCGGGGGAGTCGGGTGTGTGGGGTGGTCATGGCGTTCCTCCGGGAGGGTCGGGAGCGGTGCCGGGGCCCTCGGCGTCGAGTGCGGCGGCCGAGAGCAGGCCCATCCGGGCGGCACTCCAGTCCAGCCCGGTGCCGGGCGCCCCCCACACGACGACGAACTCGGCCGGCTCGGGGCCGTCGTTGCGGACCCCGTGCGGGACGCCCGCGGGGGCGAGCAGCGCGTCCCCGGGACCGAGGTCGACGCTGCGGTCGGCGAGCAGCATCGTCACGTGACCACGGACGAGCAGGTAGAGCTCGTCGAGCGGGCCGGGGTGGGCGTCGGCCTCGGTGTCGCCGGGGTGCGCGTGCACGCCCTCGGTCCCGCCCGGAGGAAAGGTCCATCGCTGGACCGCGACCGGCAGTCGGTTCTCCTCGCGGAAGTACCACTGCGCCCGGATCGGCGCGGCGCCCCCGTGCAGGAGGTAGTCGAACTCGGCACGGCCGCGACGTTCGACGGAGTCGTCCATCGGCTCACCCCATCACGGATCGGGGAACATCCGGGTCATGGCGTCCTCGTCACCTGCGGGGACCCGGTCGAGGCCGACCATCTTGTCGATCACCATGTTCTGGTAGCGGTGCAGCGGCTCCTCGAAGCGGAAGCACATCCGCCCGCCCCGATAGGCGGGGTTGGCCAGGCCCTGCTGGACGCGCTCGACGATCTCGAGGTCCTGCCGGTTGACCAGGTCCCAGAACGTCGCGAGCTGCTCGACGCCGTCCTCGGCGGCCGGGTCGTCCATCGACTCGGGGTGGGTGAGGAGCACGGCGGTCTCGACGGTGCGGTTCGCCGCGACGGGGTGGTTGAACAGCACGAAAGCGTGGTTGGGCAGGACGACCAGCGCGGTCGAGGGGAACAGCCACACGAAGCGGCCGGAGTCACCGTCCTGCGGGCCGAGCGAGCTCACCGGACGCAGGCCGTCCCAGCCGCCCGCGTCGGCGTTGCGCGAGACCGGCGTGGTGCACATGCCCGTGTACCGGCCGGGGCCCTGCCAGCGGTAGTGGTCGGAGAACCTGGAGACCTGGTTCAGCTCGGGGTGGACCCAGGGCAGGTGGTAGTACTCCATGAAGTTCTCGCCGATGAGCTTGTAGTTCGCCGCGACCTCGTAGGTGCGGCGCCGCTGCGGCACCCACGACTCGAGCCCGTAGTCGGCGAACCGCTCGGGGAGGTCGCCGAGCGCGGTCGTCAACGGCTCCGGATCGGGGGAGAGGTTGACGAACAGGAAGAAGCCCCAGCTGTCCACCGAGACAGTCAGCAGGCCGTGGTCGGCCTTGTCGAACCCCCGGGCCGTCGTGGCGAAGACGGTCTCCTCGCCGGCCGGGACGTCGGAGCCCTCGAACAGCGGGGTGCCCAGGCACTTCCCGTCCGTGTCGTAGGTCCAGCTGTGGTACGGGCAGCGGATGCGCCCATGACGGCCCACCTCGCGGGCGTCGCCGTCGAGCAGCTTCGTCGCGCGATGGCGGCACACGTTGTGAAAGCCGCGCAGCTCGCCGTGGCGGTTGCGGGTCACGATGATCGAGCGCTCGGCGACCTCGACGACGACGCACCGGCCCGGCTCGTCGACGTCGCCGACCAGGCCCACGGCCACCCAGCTCGAGGTGAACACCCGGTCCTGCTCGAGCGCGAAGAACGCGGGGGAGCAATAGGCGTCGGGGATCAGGGTCGAGGCCAGGTCCACCGGCAGCCGGGTGTGGCGGTAGGTGTCCTCGTCGGTGAACCGGGCGGGATCGATCGGCCGGGCGGGCAGGGCGTCGTGGGTCCTGGACATGGGAGCTCCGCGGGAAGGTCGGGACGCATCCCCGCGGCGCCGGCGCGGGACGGGGTGCTGGCCGCAGTGTCCGGCGCGCGATCCGTTCACGTCCATCTCAGCTTCGTACAGCCGATCTTGTACGTTTCGTACATGATTGACCGGCGTCTGACGGTGCTGCGCGCGATCGCCCGGCACGGCACGGTGACCGCCGCCGCCGAGGTGTGCCGGCTGACGCCGTCCGCGGTCTCGCACCAGATGCGGGCCCTGGCCCGGGAGCTCGACGTCGTGCTACTCGAGCACGTGGGCCGCACCGTGCGCCTGACCGCGGCCGCGGAGACGCTGCTGGGTCACGCCCAGACGCTCGCCGCCCAGTGGGAGCGGGCGCAGGCCGACCTCGCGTCGCACCGCGTGGCCGAGCTGACCGGGACGCTGCGCTTCTGCGGCTTCTCCACCGCGGCCGCCCTCGTGGTCCCGCGGGCGATGGCCCGCCTCCGGACCGAGCACCCGGCCCTGCGGCTGCACCTGCGGGAGATCGAGCCGGCTCGGTCCTTCGACCTGCTGGCCGCCGGCGACACCGACGTCGCCGCCGTCGTGGCCACGCCGAGCATCCCGTCGCGGTCGGACCCCGCCTTCGACCAGTACCCGCTGATCGCCGAGCCGCTCGACATCCTCGTCGGCCCGGAGCACCCGCTCGCCGCCCGCGACACCGTCGCCCTGACCGACGTCGCCGCCGACCCGTGGATCGTCGGGGGGCCCGGGCGGGCCTACCACCAGCTGGTCACCCTCGCCTGCACCAGCGCCGGCTTCGACCCGCCCGTGGCGCACTACGCCGACGAGTGGGACACCGGTGCGGCACTGGTCGCCGCCGGCTTCGGGGTCGCCCTCGT
>JAVXWR010000262.1:0-3649 GCA_032230725.1 Actinomycetota bacterium | reverse complement strand
AGCACGTGCTCGCGATGTTCGGGGCGACGTTCGTATTCCCCGTGCTCATGGGGCTCGACCCGAACCTCGCGATCCTGCTCTCCGGGCTCGCGACGATGCTCTTCCTGCTCATGACCCGTGGGCGGGTGCCGAGCTACCTCGGGACGAGCGCCTCGTTCGTCGGGGCGGTCGCGGCCGTCCGGGCCGGGGGCGGGACCAGCGCGCAGGTCACCGGAGCGATCGCGGTGACCGGCATGGTGCTCGCCCTCGTCGGCCTCGCGGTGCACCTCGGCGGCGCCCGGGTCATCTCGGCGATCCTGCCGCCCGCTGTCACCGGGGCGGTCGTGCTGCTGATCGGGCTCAACCTCGCGCCGGTGGTGGCCGGCACCTACTGGCCGCAGGACCAGGGCGTCGCGCTGGTGACGATGCTCGTGGTCATGGTGGTCGCGGTCGCCGGGCGGGGCATGGTCGGGCGGCTCGCGGTGCTCGTCGGGCTGGTCGTGGGCTACGCGCTCTCCGCGCTGCTCGACGCGGTCCTCGGGCCCATCACCGCGCCGAACGCCTCGGGGGTGGTCTCCACGCACCTGCGCCTCGACCTCTCCTCGGTCGCCCAGGCCCCGTGGGTCGGCCTGCCGTTCGGCACACCCGCCGCTCCCGGTCTGCACCTGCCCGCCTTCAGCGGCGCGGCGATCGTCCTCGTCGTGCCGGTCGTCATCGCGCTCATCGCCGAGAACACCGGCCACGTGAAGGCGGTCGCGTCGATGACGGGGGAGGATCTCGACCCGTACCTCGGACGCGCCCTCGCGGCGGACGGCATCGCGACGGCCGTCGCCGGCGCGGTCGGCGGCTCCCCGACGACGACCTACGCCGAGAACATCGGCGTCATGGCGGCGACGCGGGTGTACTCCACGGCCGCCTACTGGGTGGCTGCCCTCGTCGCCGTGCTCATCGGCTTCTGCCCGAAGTTCGGGGCGGTCGTGGCGGCGACGCCGGGCGGCGTGCTCGGCGGGATCACGGTGGTGCTCTACGGGATGATCGGGCTGCTCGGGGCCCGGATCTGGGTGGAGAACCGCGTCGACTTCTCGCGGCCGGAGGTCCTCGTCCCGCTCGCCGCGGGGATCGTCATCGGGGTCGGCGACGTGGTGTTCACCTTCTCCGGCGGCGAGTTCGGCGGGATCGCGCTGGGCACCGTCGTGGTCGTGGTCGGCTACCACCTGCTGCGCCGGCTCGCGCCCGGAGGGGGCGGCGGTCCGACCGGAGCCGATCCGACGCCCGCCGTCACCGGTGAGGAACGTCCCGCCCCGGCTCCGTCTCCCACGACCGAGCGCTGAGGTCCGGCCGACGCAGGTCGGTGACGAATTCCGTTGACATCTGCTCGCGGTTGGTCCTACATTCGTACTCAACCGGAATGTTGAATACGAGGGCGGTGAGCGATCGTGGACGACTCGCTCTCGCGGGCCTTCGCCGCCCTCGCCGACCCGATCCGGCGCGACATCGTCGCCCGCCTGACGGCGGACGACGCCACCGTGACGGAGCTCGCGGCGCCCTACGACGTGAGCCTCCAGGCCGTCTCGAAGCACCTCGGCGTGCTCGAGGCGGCGGGTCTGATCAGCCGCCGCCGGGACGGCCAGCAGCGCTGGGCGCACCTGGAGGTCGACGTGTTCGACCTGCTCACCGGCTGGATCGACCTCCACCGCCGCCGCGCCGAGCTGCGTTACCAGCGTCTCGACGCCGTCCTCGCCGACATGCCCGAGACCCGTACCGAGATTCGTACCGAGACCCGTACCGAGACCAGGAGCGACCCGTGAGCACCACCCTCGCCACCACCATCACCCCCGACCCGACCGTCCCCGCCATCCGGATCACGCGGGAGTTCGACGCCCCGCCCGCGGCCGTCTACCGCGCCCACATCGACCCCGAGCTGGTCGTCCGCTGGCTCGGCCCTCGGCGCCTGACCATGACCGTCCAGCACTGGGACGCCCGGACCGGCGGCGGCTACCGCTACACCCACGCCGGCGAGGACGGCACCGAGCACCGCTTCTTCGGCTCGTTCCACGAGCTGCGTGAGGGCGAGCGCATCGTGCAGACCTTCACCTACGAGGGCTTCCCGGACAGTGTCGCGCTGGAGACGATGACCCTGGTCGAGCTCCCCGGCGGTCGTACACGGCTCGAGGGCTTCTCGATCGGCGAGTCCTTCGAGGCGCGCGACGCGATCCTCGCCAGCGGCATGACGGAGGGCGTCGTGGAGGCTTACGAGCAGCTCGACGAGGTGCTGGGCGGCTGACCCCGGACGCCCGGCCGGTCAGACGCCCGTCGCACCGTCGATGCGCTCGCGGATCAGGTCGGCGTGGCCCGCGTGGCGCGCGTACTCGCCGATCATGTGCACCTGGATCCACCGCAGCGTCACCTCGCCCTCGCCGAAGGGGCAGCGGTGGTCGAGCTCGCGGTCGGCGCAGGCTGCTCGCGACCGCTCGACCTCCTCCCGCCAGACCTCGAGGGCCTTCTCGCCGGTGAACTCGCCACCCACGTCGAACCCGCCGTCGTGCCCCGGCGTGCTCGACGGCGAGTCGTAGACCGCCGGGGCGTCCTCGCCGAGCAGGACCCGCCGGAACCAGTTCCGCTCGACCTCCGCCAGGTGCTGGACGAGGCCGAGCGGCGTGAGAGGGGAGGGCGGCACCGAGGCGGACCGCCATCCGTCCTCGTCGAGCCCCTCGCACTTGCCCACGACGGTGTCCCGGTAGAAGTCGAGCCACCCCGCCAGGGTGTCGCGCTCATCGGCGATCAGGGGCGGGGTGGCGCGGTCTGTGGGAGGCACGCCCGCACACTTCCAGGAGGGTCCGACATCCCGACGCGAGCGGTATGGCGCGCCGTCGCGCACGCACTCGGCGTCGGCGATCGCCGTTCTGAACGGAGCGTCGGAGAAGGGGTGGAGCGGGCGACGGGAATCGAACCCGCGTAGCCAGTTTGGAAGACTGGGGCTCTACCATTGAGCTACGCCCGCATGGCCCTCGGCGGGCCGTGACCACCGTATCCGATGGCCGTTCGCCCCGGCATCGCGGTTGGTCGTCGATCCGCTGCCTCCCCGGCATCGTCCGATCGAGTGCGCTGAGTCGCTACTGGATCGTTCAGTAGACGCTCTGTCACGGTTTAGTCCTCGACCCCGACGTCGTGACCCGGTACACATCTCAGATCGCCGGCCGTCGGGAGTTCCCGTCGAACCTCATCTGTGACCCTCACCTGGTACTTCACGGTAGGGGGGCTCGGAACGTCGACGATGGGCACGAGCCACAGCATCGACGAAGGGAGTCCACGGTGGACACGGAGCGCGACATGACGATCGACACGGACGAGGACCACATCGTGCGGGGTCTGGACTAGAGAGGCGAGGGGGCCGGGTGCGGACGTCGCCGTCCGCGCCCCGTCGACACCCGTGCCCTCGGCATCCGGCGGAGCCGCACGAGCGGGCGCCTCTACACTCATCCACAACGGGGTGTAGCGCAGCTTGGTAGCGCACTCGCTTTGGGAGCGAGGGGCCGTGGGTTCGAATCCCGCCACCCCGACCAGTCTGACCAGCGCGAACGCCGTCCCGGCCGGTTCGGGACGGCGTCGTGAACTGAAGGGCGACCTCGGTCCGGCCGTTCTCGCGTTCGACGCCGGGAAACGCCGGCCA
>JAVXWR010000245.1:0-4171 GCA_032230725.1 Actinomycetota bacterium | reverse complement strand
TTCCGGCCGCTTCGAGATCCTTCCTGACGTGATGCTCGCGTGGACCCCCGCCGCGGATCCCGAGAACGAGGGCGAGTGGGTCAGCGCGTCGGCGGCGAGCTGGGACCTCGACGGTGAGCGCCAAGGTCAGCGCACCGCCTGGAAGCTCGCCGTCTCGCACTCCCGCGAGAAGCGGGTCGGCCCCGGCACCGTCGGGTGGGTCCACGAGTGGACCGGCCGCGGCCGGGTGGCGGCCGTGCTCGTGTTCGACAGCAACCCGTACTCCCGTACCGGCCCCACGAACGAGGTCGAGTGGTACGCCGAGGGCGTCATCTGCGTGATCCCGCCCGAGGACCGGGTGACCGCAGAGACGATCATGGCGCACCCCGACTGGAAGCCGAGCGCGCCGTACGTGGGCGCCCGCGGCCGCCAGTTCAAGGACGGTGCCCCGGTGGCGCCGGGCAACGCCGCGGTGCTGCGTGAGCTCGTCGACTCCGAGACCGCGCGCTGGCTGAGCAAGGACGCCCGCGCCGGCGTCCGGTAGCGCAGACACCTCGTACCTGTGACCTTCCGTCACAGCTACCCGCGGGTTAACGTACGTCGGTGCAGCGCCACCGATCCCCGTCGCTCCGCTCGCCCCAGCACTACGACGTCCTCGTCATCGGCTCCGGCTTCGGCGGCAGCGTCACCGCCCTGCGGCTGACCGAGAAGGGCTACCGGGTCGGGGTGCTCGAGGCCGGTCGGCGCTTCACGCCCGAGACGCTGCCCTCGACGTCGTGGGACGTCCGCAACTTCCTCTGGGCGCCGCGCCTGGGGTGCTACGGCATCCAGCGGATCCACGTGCTGCGCGACGTCGTCGTGCTCGCCGGGGCGGGGGTGGGCGGCGGGTCGCTGAACTACGCCAACACGCTCTACCAGCCGTCGTCGCCGGCGTTCTACCGCGACCCGCAGTGGTCCGCGATCACCGACTGGCGCACCGAGCTCGACCCGTTCTACGACCAGGCGCGCCGGATGCTCGGCGTCGTGACGCAGCCGAGCGTCACGCCCTCGGACGAGGTGATGCGCCGGGTCGCCCGCGAGTGGGGCCGCGAGGACACCGTCACCCCGACCCAGGTCGGCGTGTTCTTCGGGCGCGACGGGCGGCAGGAGCCGGGCGTGACGGTGCCCGACCCGTTCTTCGGCGGCGCGGGGCCCGACCGGGTCGGGTGCCTGGAGTGCGGCGAGTGCATGACCGGCTGCCGGTACGGCGCGAAGAACACCCTCGACCGCAACTACCTCGGGCTCGCCGAGCGCGCGGGGGCCGTCGTGCACCCGGAGACGACGGTGCTGTCGGTCCGGCCGCTGGACGGCGGAGGGTACGAGGTGATCACGCGGCCGACGCGGGGCGCGCGGCGGTCCCGGGTCGTGTTCACCGCCGACCAGGTGGTGTTCTCGGCCGGGACCTGGGGCACGCAGTCGCTGCTGCACCGGTTGCGCGACACCGGGACGCTCCCGCGCATCTCCGCGCGGCTGGGCCACCTCACCCGGACGAACTCCGAGGCCCTCGTCGGCGCGATGGCGCGACGGGCCCCCGAGCGCGGCGGGCCGCGGGACTTCTCCCGCGGCGTCGCCATCACCTCGTCGTGGCACCCGGACGAGAACACCCACATCGAGCCGTGCCGCTACGGGCACGGCTCGAACGCGATGGGCCTGCTCACGACGCTGATGACGGACGGCGATGGCCGCGTGCCGCGGGCCGCGAAGCTCCTGGGCGCGATGGTCCGGCACCCGCGGACGCTGATCCGGTCGCTGGACAAGCGTCGCTGGTCGGAACGCACCGTGATCTCCCTGGTCATGCAGTCGCTGGACAACTCGATCACGGTCCGCCGGCGCTTCGGGCGACTCGTCTCGCGGCAGGGGCACGGCACGCCGAACCCGACGTGGATCCCGGCCGCCAACGCGACGACCCGACGGGTGGCCGAACTGATCGACGGCGACCCCGGCGGCACCTGGGGCGAAGCGGTGAACATGCCGATGACCGCGCACTTCATCGGGGGGTGCTCGATCGGGTCGTCGCCCGAGTCGGGGGTGATCGACGCTTACCAGCGGCTCTACGGGCACCCGGGCCTGCACGTGGTGGACGGCTCGGCCCTCTCGGCCAACCTCGGGGTGAACCCGTCGCTGACGATCACCGCCCAGGCCGAGCGGGCGATGGCGTTCTGGCCGAACCAGGGCGAGGCGGACCCGCGCCCGCCGCTGGGGTCGGCCTACGAGCGGCTCGCGCCGGTGGCGCCCGTGGCCCCCGTCGTGCCCGCCGACGCGCCGGGCGCACTGCGGGTGACGCTGCCGGTACCGGTCGTCCCGCCGGCGCCCCGGGAGCCGGTGAGCTGAGGCGCGCCCACGCCTCGCCTCGAGGCCAGGGGCACTCCAGGCAGGTGTGCCCGCCCTCCGAGATGCACCCCGTGCCCCTCGTCGCGGCCCGGGCCGTCCGAGCCCACCGGACGGGCCGGCGGGGGCGAGGACCTGCGCGCCGCACACACACTCCGGCCGGGACGGCGAACGAACCTGAGGAAATCGACGCGCCACACACACGTCGAGCGACGGCCGCCGACGCGACCACGCCGCGCGGAACCGAAACGCCACCGCCGGCGAGGTGTGTGCGCCGATCCACCCGCGCCCCCGACCCTGCGATCCTCCCCCGCGTGCCCGGTGACGTCCTCCTGCTGTCCAACTCGCGCCCACCCGGCGGCGCCGAACCCTTCGCGCACGCCCGGGAGGTCCTCGCGAGCCACCTCGACGGACGGGACGTGTGGTTCGTGTCCTACGCCCTGGCCGACCACGACCACTACTTCGCCTGGGTGCGCCGTGCCCTCGGCGTCGGGATCGACCTGCGCCCGCTGCACCGCGAACCGGACCCGGCCGCGACGGTCGCCGCCGCGGCCGCCGTGCTCGTCGGCGGCGGCAACACGTTCCGCCTGCTCCACGAGGTCCGCCGCCTCCGCGTCCTCGACGCCCTGCGCACCAACGACGACTGCCGCTACACCGGCAGCTCGGCGGGCACGAACCTCGCCTGCCCGACCGTGAAGACCACCAATGACATGCCGATCGTCGACCCGGGCGGCCTCGACGCCCTCGCCCGCGTGCCGTTCCAGGTCAACCCGCACTACCTCGACCCGGACCCGACGAGCACCCACCAGGGCGAGACCCGCGAGGAGCGGATCGCCGAGTTCCACGAGATGAACCATGTGCCGGTCGTGGGGCTCCGCGAAGGGGCGTGGCTGCACCGGACCGGCGACGATCTCGCCCTCGGCGGCAACACCGCCCGCCTGTTCCGGCGCGATCAGGAGCCCGAGGAGCTCGCCGTGGGTACCGACCTGTCGTGGCTGCTGACTCGTCCTCCCCGTCGCTCCGCTCGCCCGGAGACCTCCTCCTGACCGATGTCTGCGTCCGCGGGCGCGACGGGCTCGTGGACATCCGCGTCGAGAACGGCCGGATCGCCGAGGTCGGGCCGGGCCTGGTCGCCACCGCGGGCGCGACCACGGTCGTCGGCGACGGCTGCCCGGTGCTCCCCGGCCTCGTCGAGCCCCATCTGCACCTGGACAAGGCGCTGCTCGACGAGCGCGAACCGGGCGACGGCACCCTCTCCGGCGCGATCACGACCACGGCCCGGCTCAAGGAAGGTTTCACGCGGAACGACGTCGCCGCCCGCGCGCAGGACGTGCTGCGCCGGGCGATCACGCACGGCACGACGCTCGTCCGGACCCCGGTCGACGTCGACCCCACCGTCGGCCTGACGAGCATCGACGCGCTGCTCGAGGTGCGGGAACGCTGGGCGGGGGTCGTCGAGCTGCAGATCGTCGCGTTCCCGCAGGAGGGGATCGCCGGGCGCCCGGGCACCGACGAGCTGCTCGTCGAGGCGCTGCGCCGTGGCGCGGACGTGATCGGGGCCTGCAGCTACGCCGAGGACGACGTCGAGGGCTGCCGGGCGCACCTGCGCCGGGTCTTCGAGCTCGCCGAGCGTTTCGACGTGCCCGTCGACGTCCACGCCGACTTCGACACCGCGGACAGTGCCGACCCGCGCCAGTTTCACGCCGGCGACGTCGCCGCGCTGACGCGGTCGCACGGCTGGGGCGGGCGCACGACGATCGGGCACGTCACCACCCTCGCCGGGTACGACGACGAGGCGCGGCGCCTGCTCATCGACGAGCTCGCC
>JAVXWR010000234.1:0-8401 GCA_032230725.1 Actinomycetota bacterium | reverse complement strand
CGGGCCGAGGTGGAGAAGCGGGCCGCGGCCGCGCGCGCGGAACTGCTCGAGGCGGGCGCGGACGGGTTCACCGCGCGCCTCTCCGAGCCGGCGCTGCGCGAGCTGCAACGGGTCCTCACCCGGGCCGTCGCGGACCTGGGGCCGGCCTCGTCGTCGGGGGCGGTGTCGCTGGACGGCGTGCGCTGCGAGGTCCGCCGCGAGCCCGGCACCTCGACGACCGTCCCGACGCACGTGGGGGCCCTGCGCGTCGAGGGGCTCGTCCTGACCGTGGAGCCGGCTCCGTGAGCGCGCCCCGCACCGACCCGCAGCGCGACGGCGAGCTCGTCGTCGCCACCCGCGCGCTGCTCGCCCGGCCGTGGCGCACCGCCGAGTCGGACCCGGACCTCGTCGCGATGATCCGCCGCCACTCCGACGCCCTGGACGCGTGGTTCACCCAGGAGCTGAACTACCGGCTCGTCGTCACCGCCGACACCGCGCGCCTGGTCAAGACCGGCCACGTGCCGCCCGACCGCCCGCTGCGCACCGTGTCGGCGACCCCCCGGCCGTTCACCTCCGCCGAGTACACCGCGCTCGCGCTGGTGCTGGCCGCCACGACCTCCGGCCCGGACCGCACGAGCCTCCGGGATCTCGTCAACGCCGTGCACTCCGCGGCGGCCGAGGCGGGCATCGTCATGGACACCGACGCGGCGTCGCGACGGGCCCTCGTGACGGCGCTGCGCTGGCTGATCGCGCAGGGGATGGCGCGCGAGCTGGACCGCGGGGTCGCGACATACGAGCACGACGCCGACGCGGACGCGCTGCTCGAGGTGCGCCAGGACCGGATGGCGCTGCTGCCGACGGGTGCGGTGGTCGGGGCGGAGGACCCCGACGAGCTGGTGGCGCGGGCGCGGGCGCGCGGGTCCGCGTCGACGGCGGTGCGACGCCGGCTGGTCGAGGACCCGGTGGTGCTGGCCGGTGAGCTCAATGGGGCCCGGTTCGCCGAGCTGCGCCGCCGGGCCGTCGACGAGGGGCGGCGCCTCGAGGCGCGGACCGGGCTCGTCCTCGAGGCGCGCGCGGAGGGGTTCGCGGCGCTCGACGTCGACGGCGGCTGCTCCGACGTGGCGTTCCCGGCGGGCGGGACCCTGCCGCACGCGGCGTTGTTGCTGGTCAGCGAGCTCGTCTACCAGTTCCGGCCCGAGGACGATCCGGACCCGATCCCGTGGGCGTCCGTGCGCGAGGTCCTCGACGAGCTCGTGGCCGAGCACGGGCGGTACTGGTCGAAGGGGGCGCTGGCCGATCGCGACCGGTTCGCCGCCGACGTGCTGGCGCTGCTGATGTCGGTGCGGCTCGTGGAGGTGGCGCACGACGGAGCGGTGCGGGTGCTCCCGCCGGCGGCCCGGTACGCCCCCGAGGTGACGGTGGCCGACGACGAGGCCGAGGACGAGCAGCCGACCCTCCTGTGAGCGTCGGGGGGTCGCTCTACCGTGCGGGTCATGGACGTGACGGCGCGCATCGGCGAGGCCGTCGAGCTCGGGCGCACGGGTGACGCCGAGGACGCGCGCCGCCGGCTGGCGGAGCTGTGGGAGGACGCCGAGGTGCAGGCCGACCCGCTCCATCGCTGCACGCTCGCCCACGTCGCCGCCGATCTGGCGGCCACCGTGGTCGACGAGCTCGCCTGGGATCTCCGCGCCCTCGAGGCAGCCGACGAGATCACCACCGAGCGTGCTCGTCAGCACCACCCCTCCCTCGACGTGGCCGCGTTCTACCCCTCGCTGCACCTCAACCTCGGCGACGCCTACCTCCGCCTGGGGAACGCCGCCGGCGCCCTCCACCACCTGGAACGGGCTCGGGGGTGCCTCGACCGCCTGGCCGACGATGGTTATGGGCGCATGATCCGCGCGGGGGTCGACGCCCTCGGTCGGCGCTGCGGAGACCGCTGATGGCGACGCCACCGGTGCTGCTCGAGCTCGAGTTCCTCCCGCTCTGGCAGCACGTGTCGGCCACGCTCGAGAAGCGCGGGCTGCAGGACCGCGGCTGGGTGTCGCTGCCTGCCGGGACCCCCACGGCGGTGCGTGCCCGCCTCAAGGAGATCGCGCCCGGCCGCTCGCAGGCCCGGCTCCACCTCGCCACCCTCGACCGCGGCCTCGCGCCCCACGGGACCGACCTGCTGACGCTCCTCGCCGAGGCCGGCTGCCCGCCGACGGGCCGTAGGGAGGCCCGGGACGCCGAGCGGGCCGGTCGGGACGCCCGCGACGAAGCCTTGTCCGCTGCCGCGCGGGACGCGCTGGGGGACGACCCGTGGGTGCACGCCTGGGTGGGCGAGGTCCGGTCCCGGGTTCCTGACGACGAGGCCGCGCGGCGGCTGGTCGGGGTGGTCGCGCGGGTCCTGGAGCTGGCCGACGCACCCGGCGAGCGCAGCCGCGGGGAGGTCGCCGCGCAGGCGGTCCGCTGGGCCCACGACCTCGATCGCGGCAGGGCCTACCGGCGGCCGGCGGGTCTCGCCCTCGCGCTCCGGGCGGGGACGGATCGTCACTGGGACGACCCCGAGGTGTGGGCGGCCGCCGGTCTGCCGGGCGACCTGGTCGCCACACCCGTACTGACCTGGGCGCTGCCCCTGCTCGGCGACGGGCTCGCCGCGGCGGTGCGCGCCGCGACCGCGGCCGGGGCGCCGATGCCGCTGACGGTGCTGAGCCTGCGGGACATGCCGGTGGATCTGCCGTCGGGAACCGTCGTCCTGAGCGTGGAGAACCCGCGACTGCTGGAGGCCGCGGTCCAGCAGGGCCGGGCCGCCCCCATGATCTGCACCTCCGGCAACCCGACGACGGCGCCCTCGCTGCTGATCCGGAGGCTGCTCGAGGCCGGGGCCGAGGTGAGCCACCACGGCGACTTCGACCCCGACGGCGTCGCGATCACCGCACGCCTCCACGCCGAGGGCGTCGTCCCGTGGCGCATGACCGCGGCCGACTACACCGAGGCCCTGGCGGTCGCGGAACGGGCGGGCGTCGAGCTGCGGGAGATCACCGCCCCGGTCCCACCCACGCCCTGGGACCCGGAACTGCGGCGGGCGATGGAGCGTGCCGCCCTGTCCGTCGACGAGGAGCGGGTGATGGACGCGCTGCTCGCCGAGCACGGGAGCTCAGGCTGAGGTCGGCTCGCCGCACAGCTCGCGCGCGAGCAGCGTCGCCGCGGCCGCCCCGACCGGCACGGCGAGGATCCCGACCAGCGGCAGCAGGCACAGCAGGTAGGTCGGTACCCCGACCGCCCAGCTCAGGACCCGGCGCGAGCGCACCAGCCGGCGCCGCTGCCGGAAGGCGATCCCCCGGCGTTCCAGCGCGGGCGCCGTCAGCTCCAGCACGAGCAGCCGCCCACCCACCAGCACGGCGACCACCGGGACCACCGTCTGGCCGACGACGGGCACGAACCCCGCCACGAACAGCGGGACCGCCAGCAGCACCGACAGGGCCACGAGCAGCGCGCTGTCCCGGACACCCCGTGCGAGGGCCGACGCCCAGGACCGTCGCGGCCCCGGCGGCACCGTGCCCACCCCGTCGTCGACGATCTCGGAGAGCTTCTCGTAGAACGGCCCGCCGATCGCGAGCGTGACCCCGGCGAACGCCAGCACGGCCACGAAGGCGACCGCCGCGACCACCGCCACCTCCGCGACCACGTGTGTGGCCGACCGCGCGCCCGCGGACCAGCCGTCCGCGAACGGCGTGAGCAGTTCCGCGAGGTCCGGCAGGAACCGCCCGAGGACGGCGAGTACGACGACGTAGAGCAGCACCGTCACCAGGGCGGGCAGCGCGCCGAGCCGCAGCAGCCGGGGCGAGCGGAGCACGGTCGCCGCCCCACGGGCGTAGAGCCGCAGCCCGAGCACGAGGTCCGACACGTCAGGGAGGTGCCTCCGGGTCGCGAGCTCTAATCCGAGCGCCCGAGTGGACTCCCACGGCTGCCGCTGCAAGCCCCACGGCCCACTCGGGGACGGGAGGGACCTGGCAGCGCCTACCGTCTCCGACCATGCGGATCGCCTCGCTCCTTCCGGCGACGACCGAGATCACCGGCGCGCTCGGACGTGCCGAGGACCTCGTCGCGGTCACCTTCGAGTGCGACCACCCACCCGGGGTCCGCGACCGCGTGCCCGTCGTCGTCCGCTCCGCCCTCGCCGAGGACATGACCCCGGCCGAGATCGACGCGTGCGTGCGGGACCGCGCCGCGGCGGGCCTGCCGATGTACGACCTGGACCGCGAGGCGCTGCGGGCCGCCGCGCCCGACGTCGTCCTCACCCAGGACCTCTGCGGGGTGTGCGCGCTGCCCGGGCACACCGTCACCGAGGCCCTCGCCGAGCTCGGGCTCCGCGACGTGCGGGTGCACTCCTTCGACCCGCACACCCTCGACGGCGTTCTCGACGGCATCACCGCGCTGGGTGCAGCGCTCGACGCGGACGCCGGGCCGCCGATCGCCGGCCTGCACGCCCGGCTCGACGCGGTCGCCCGGGCGCTCACGGGCCGACCGCGCCCCCGGGTCCTCGTCCTGGAGTGGACCGACCCGCCGTTCCTGCCCGGCCACTGGGTGCCCGAGCTCGTGCGCCGCGCGGGCGGCGATCCGGTCTCGGGAGCCGACGGCGGGCGCAGCGTCGCGGTCTCCTGGGCGGAGATCGTCGCCGGCGGGCCGCCCGACGCGGTCGTGGTCACCCCGTGCGGCTTCGGCCTGGCCGCCGCGTGCGAGCAGGCGACGTCGGTCGCCGCGCAGCTGCCGGGCGTCCCGCTGGTGGCGATCGACTCGGCGTCGTACGTCGTGCGGGCGGGGCCGCGGCTGGTCGACGGCATCGAGGCGCTCGCCCACGCGCTGCACCCGGACGCGGTGCCCGCGCCGCCGCGGGGACGGGTGGCCCGCGTGGCGTAGCTCAGGCCAGCCGCCGCGGCCCGGGACCCTCCTCGCCGAGACGGTCGCCGGGGTTGGCCATGGCGCAGCGGTCGAGTGACAGGCAGCCGCAGCCGATGCAGCCGGAGAAGTCGTCGCGCAGCTGCCGCAGGCGCCGGATCCGGTCGTCGAGCTCGGCGCGCCAGGTCCGGGAGAGGGCCTCCCAGTCGGCGCGGGTCGGTGTCCGGGAGTCGGGGAGCTGCTCGAGCGACGCGCGGACCTGCGCGAGCGGGACGCCGACGCGCTGCGCGATGCGGATGAACGCGATGCGGCGCAGCACCTCGCGCTTGAAGCGGCGCTGGTTGCCGGAGGTCCGGCGGCTGGCGATCAGGCCCTCGCGCTCGTAGAAGTGCAGGGCGGAGACGGCGACCCCGCTGCGTCGGGAGACCTCGCCGACGGTCAGTTCGGAGGTGGCCGAGGTCATCTCGCGACGGTGGACCTCGACGATGGTCCAGGTCAACCCGTGCGCCCGGGCGGACCGGCGGGCGGTCGGACGAAGCGGGAGGGCAGGCCCGGTGTCGGGCCCGCCCTCCCACTCCTGCGCGCGTCCGGTGCTCCCCCCGGGGCCCCGGACGCGCACCCGCCGTCTCCGGCGGTCGCCCCCCGTGAGCGTCGGAGCTGCTCGCCCGCCCCGTGCTCTGCCAGGCAAAACGGCGATCATGGACGCGGAGAACGGTTACCGGTCAGTGACCACCCGACCGGACGAGGGACCCCCGCCCGACGACACCCGAGCGTGTCCGGTGCATCCGGACGGGCAGCGGCTCAGCGTGTGGTCGCGGCGAGGAGGCGGACCGTCGCCAGCGCGGCGTCCTCGGTGCTCACCCCGGCGGCGTCCGCCCACGACGAGACCGGGTGGCCGGACCCGTCGAGTGCGGCGAGCAGGGCTGGTGGGAGGGCATCGGTGGCCGGCGGTCGCTCGGCCTCGGCCGCCACGTCGTCGCAGGCCGCCAGGATCTCCACCCGACGGCGGGCGAGGTGCTCGGCGAGCAGGTGGCGCAGTTCGGCGAGCGCCTCCTCGCGCCCGGCCGCGAGGTCGGCGCCGGCGCGGCGCAGCAGCCGGCGCAGCGTCTCGGCGGGCAGCCCGCGCCCGACGTCGCCGCGCGGAGCCGGGGGCCCGCCCTCCGGCAGTCCGCGCCGCTGGTCGCGGCGCCGCTGCTTCGCCGCGCGCCGCTCCCGCGAGGTGCCCACGCCCCGATGCTCCCAGCCCGGCCTCGGCCGCGGACCCGCACCTCACTCCAGCGCGTCCCGCCCGACCCGCAGGCTGGCCGCGTCCGCCGCCTCGCGGCCGGCCTCCCACCCCGCCGCGTTGCCGACCGAGAACCGCTTGGTGGTGATCCGGGGGAAGAGCGCCGTGGTGGTGCGCTCGACCACCTCGCCGCGGGCGGCGAGCACCGGGAGCAGTGCGTCGCCCGCGGCCGCCACCGCCTCCTGCTGCGCCGTCGCGCCCGCCTCCCGCAGCCGCTCCCCGATCCGGGTGGCGTAGGAGAGCAGGAACGCGTGCCGGAACGAGCGGGTCCGCGAACCCGTGCGCGACGAACGCGAGCCCTCCGCGGCCATGGCCCGCCCCGCCTGGACCAGCAACGACGTCACGAGCAGCTCGACGGTGTCCAGGTCGGTGGGCCAGCCGATCACCGTCACCAGGTCCAGCGCCGCGAGGCTCACCGCGCGGCAGCGGTTCGCCCCCGCCACCTGGTGGACCAGGCTCGATTTCGCCGAGGTGTACGGGGCGTCGAGCCACAGCCGCCGCACCGAGGCCGTGGACGGCGCCGCACCCGCCGTCGCGTCCACCGCCACCCGCTCCAGCGCGTGGCGGGCCATCAGCTCCTGGGCCTTTGCCGAGAGGGCCTCCGCCTCCTCGGGGAACGACGTCGACTCGGCCTTCGCCAACAGCCCGCGGACCCGGGCGAGGACCCGTGGATCGGCACCGGCGTCGGCCGCCGCGTCGGGCGCCGCCGGCCCGGCGGCGGGCAGCGGCGGCAGGCGCCGCGCCTCGCCGACCAGGTGCACCACCCACCCGAGCGACTCGGCACCGGTCAGCCCGCGCACCGTGCGCCACTGGGCCACGAGTGGCCGGCCGACGTCCCACCACACGCCCGCGTCGACGCCCGCCATCGACCACGTGGCGGGCCGGCGACGTGCGTCAGCAGCGAGGACGTCGCCGAGCAGCGGCACCACGCCCGCGCCCAGCCGGCGCCGCATCACCTCCACGACGTCGCGCGGCGTCCAGCCCAGTGACAACTGCGGCTCGACCGGTTCGAGCAGGGCCCGGTCGGCCGCCGGGTCGAGCACCGCGTCGCCCCACCGGCCGGCCAGCAGCGCCCGCACGCGCCCGACGTCGTGCGGCCCGCCCCGGCACCCGAGGGCGAGCTCGGTCAGCAGCGCCGTGGCGCTCGCGACCGTGCCGGCGTCCGCGAGGGGTGGGTCGGGGGTCTGGGTCATGGCGCCTCCGATCATCGTCGTCGGGGCTTGGAGACGACGCGGGGCCCATTGGTTCCGGCCCGGAGGGGAGAACTACGAGGCGGCCGCCGTGAGATCCCCGACGACGGCGGGGGTGCCGTCCTCCTCGCGGAGGAACCGCTCGGTGTATAGGTGCTCGGCGGGCCCGCGCGTCGCCGGGCGTCATGACGACCGGGACGCGAGCGGTGCGGCCATGGACACGGACGGTAGGGACACCGGACGGCGGGGCCGTGGAGGAGACGTGGACGGCGGGTGAACCGGCGGTATCGCCGCGGTCGCGGCCACCCCCGCCGTTCAGGCCTGCTCGGCCAGGAGCTCCTCCGGGGGCTCGTCGCCGAAGGGGATCTCGTACTTCTCGTGCAGGAACCGCTCGCGGTAGAGGTGCTCGGCGGCGTCGACGACCCGCCCGAGGAGCCGGGCCGAGAGCCCCGCCCCGATCCCGACATCGATGAACGGCACCAACTGGGCGAGCTCGCGCTGCCCGATCTGCGAGAGCAGCCGCTGGTGCACCGCCTGCGCGAGGCGGCGCATCTGGCGCTGCTGGCGCTTCTTCTTCTCCTTGTCCTTCTCCCGCGAGGCGATCAGCGACGCGACCTCCTCGTAGGCGCCCGGCAGGTCCGCGTCGGTGGAGAGCCCCACGGCGAGGATCGCCAGTGCGACGACCTGCTCGGAGCGCTTGGTGACGTCGTAGCCGTAGTAGGCGCCGACGTGCGCGACCGCGCGGGTGCAGGCGGCGATGGTGAGCACGGCGTCACCGGTCAGCGAGGTGACGATGACCGCGATCCCGGGCAGACCTCCGAGCCCGAGCAGCCCCGACCCGCTCGCGGCGGCCGAGGCCCCGGCCGTGGTCAGCAGGCTCGTCGCGCCGCCCTGGAGCGCCGCGGCCACCGGGTAGGCGAGGTCGAGACGCGGCATGGCCTCCTGGACGTGGCCGACGTCGAGCTTGCGGATGTCCTTGAAGTCGGCGACGTCGTGCCCGAGGGCCCGGTAGCGCGCGAACACCGCCTCCCGGCGCAGCGTCGCGGCGCCGGCGCCGGCTCCCGCGGCG
>JAVXWR010000200.1:0-3325 GCA_032230725.1 Actinomycetota bacterium | reverse complement strand
GACGCGCTCGGCTACGTCCGGGTTGCGGCCCACGAGCTCGACGTCGACATGGGGCCGGCCACCAGCCTGCTGGCGACGCTGCCGCCCCAGGTCCCGCTGGTCATCGGATCGCCCGCCGGCGAGTCCGGTGAGGCGCTCACTCCCGTCGACGACGTCGCCTTCCTCACCCGGTGCCGGGCCGGGCTCGATCGTCTCCTCATCCACCCCCGGGCCCTCGCGGCCGAACAGGCCCTCCGGACGGGCTGACCGCCGGCAGCCAGGACGCGGTCAGTCGCCGTGGCCCGACGTCAGGTACGCGACGACGAGGTCCCCGAGCATCGCGCGGTAGTGCCCGCGCAGCGCCGGGTCGGCGAGGTCGCGACCGAACAGGGCGCCGAAGGTGTGGCGGTTGGCGATCCGGAAGATGCAGAAGGAACTGATCAGCATGTGGACGTCGAGGGCGTCGGCCTCGACGGTGAACGCGCCCGCCTCTCGGCCCGCGTCCAGGATCTGCCCGATCACGTCGAGGGCCGGGGCCGCGAGGTTCGACAGCGTCGGCGACCGGGCGATGTGCACGGCGTCGTGGGTGTTCTCGATGCCCACCAGGCGCACGAACGACGGATGCGCCTCGTGGTGGTCGAACGTCAGCTCGGCCAGCCGGCGGATGGCCGCGACGGGATCCATGTGCGCGACGTCGACGTCCTGCTCGGCGGCCCGGATCTCGCCGTAGGCCTTCTCCAGGACGGCCGTGTAGAGCTGCTCCTTGCCGCCGTAGTAGTAGTAGATCATCCGCTTCGTGGTCCGGGTGCGGGCCGCGATCTCGTCGACGCGCGCTCCGCTGAGGCCTCGTCGGGCGAACTCCTCGGTGGCCACGGCGAGCAGCTCGGACTTGGTGCGCTCGGCGTCGCGCCGTCGTTCGTCGCCCTCGACCGCCCCGGACGCTGACATCGGACTCCTCGCCTGCACGGTCTCGACTACTCCGATCGTAGACATCGCCCACGCGACCTCCCGTGGATCCGACGGGGCCCTTGTGATCTCCGCCTCCCGCACGGTATGAACGTACCAGTTCGTACATTAGCGCCTGGAGATGAGAATGAGCGACAGCGTGGTCGACCCGCCCCGAGACTCCGAGCCCCCCGGCACGGGGACCCCGCGCAAGGCGGCCCTCGCCGGATGGATCGGGAGCGTCGTGGAGTACTACGACTTCTTCATCTACGGCACCGCCGCGGCGCTCGTCTTCAGCAAGATCTTCTTCCCGTCGGGGAACCCGACCCTCGCCAGCCTGGCCGCGCTGGCCACCTTCGGCGTCGGGTACATCGCCCGGCCGATCGGCGCCGCGGTCCTCGGGCACTACGGCGACCGGTTCGGCCGCCAGCGGGTCATGATGATGAGCCTGGTGCTGATGGGCACCGCGACCTTCCTGGTGGGGTGCCTGCCGACCTACGGCCAGATCGGGATCGTCGCCCCGATCGCGCTGGTGGTCCTGCGCCTGCTGCAGGGCTTCTCGGCCGGCGGGGAGCAGAGCGGGGCGAACTCGATGACCCTCGAGCACGCCCCCGCCCGCCGGCGCGCCTTCTTCACCAGCTTCACCCTCAGCGGCACCCAGGCCGGGCTCATCGTCGCCACCCTGATCTTCATCCCGCTGGCCGACCTGCCCACCGAAGCCCTGATGACCTGGGGCTGGCGCATCCCCTTCTTCCTGAGCGTCATCGTGGTCGGGGTCGGGATCTGGGTCCGTCGGACCATGCCCGAGACCCCGGCCTTCGCCGAGGCCGCGGAGACCCGGGAGGTGGCCAAGCTCCCGATCGCCATCCTGTTCCGGGAGCACGGCCTCGACGTGGCCCGCGTGGTCGGCTGCGCCCTGGTCGCCGTCGTCAGCACCATCACCAGCGTCTACGCGCTGTCCTACGCCACCGGTCCGGTCGGGCTCGACAAGGCCACGGTGCTCGCCGTCGGGGTCGTCGCGAACGTCGTCGCCCTGGGCGCGATCCCGCTGTGGGCCGCGCTCGCCGACCGGATCGGCCGCAAGCCGGTGTTCATCGGCGGCGCGCTCGGCTCCGGCGCCCTGACCTTCGCCTACCTCGCCGCGATCTCCAGCGGTAACTACACCCTGATCTTCGTCGTCGGCATCGCCCTCGTGGGCGTGGTCTACAGCGCCGCCAACGGGGTGTGGCCCTCGCTCTACGGTGAGATGTTCTCCACCCGGGTCCGCTGCTCCGGCATGGCCATCGGCACCCAGATTGGGTTCGCCCTCGGCGGGTTCGCGCCCACCATCGCGACCGCGATCGCGGGCCCCGGCGCCGGCGGCTGGCTCCCGGTCGCGGTGTTCACCGGCGTCTGCACGATCATCGCCGCCGGGTGCGCCCTGAGCACCCGCGAGACCTACCGCGTCCCGATGCACGAGCTCGGCGCGAAGCCCGCCCGCGCCTCCGTGCTGGCCGCCGCGTGACCTGCCGCGAACGCCACGTCGTCGGGCTCGTCGGCGCGGGGATCGGCCCGTCGCTGACCCCCGCCCTGCACGAGCGCGAGGGCGCCGCCCACGGGATGGACTACTCGTACCGGCGGTTCGACATCACGCGGCTCGGCGTGGCGCCGGGTGACGTCGGCGCGATCGTGGCGCAGGCCCGTCGGGAGGGCTTCTCCGGGCTGAACGTGACCCATCCCTGCAAGCAGCTGGTCATCCCCCACCTCGACGCCCTGTCGCCGGACGCCGACGCGCTGCACGCCGTGAACACCGTGGTGTTCGAGGGCGGGCGGTCGATCGGCCACAACACCGACAGGTCGGGCTTCTCGGCGGGCTTCCGCCGGGGTCTGCCGACCGTGCCCCGGGACCACGTCGTCCAGCTCGGCGCGGGCGGGGCCGGGATCGCGGTGGCCCACGCCCTGCTCGACCTCGGGGTCGGGGCCCTCACCGTGCTCGACGTCGACCCCGACCGTGCCGCCGCGGCTGCGGAGGCCCTCGGGCCCGACCGGGCGGCGGCCGCCGACCTGGCGCGGCTCCCGGAGCTGCTGGACACCGCCGACGGCCTCGTCCACGCGACGCCGGTCGGGATGGCCGTGCACCCGGGCCTCCCGCTGCCGGCCGACCTGTTGAACCCGCGCCTGTGGGTGGCCGAGGTGGTCTACCGGCCGCTGGAGACCGCGCTGCTGCGCGAAGCACGGCGGCGCGGGTGCCGCACCCTCGACGGCGGGGCGATGGCGGTGTTCCAGGCGGCGCACGCCTTCACCCTGTTCACCGGCCGCGAGCCCGACACCGACCGCATGCTGACCCACTTCGCCGAGCTCGTCGGCACTGTTCCCGCCGAGCGGATCGCGTGAGCGGAGCCGACGGGGCCGCCACGCTGCG
>JAVXWR010000181.1:0-3451 GCA_032230725.1 Actinomycetota bacterium | reverse complement strand
ACCGTCGCCGCGGCGTCGGCCTCCGGCGCCGGTTCGGCGCGGAGCGACCGGGTGGCGTCCGTGCCGAACGGATCGTCGGTCGCGGTGCCGCCCGGCGGCGTCGGATTCGGAGGAGTCGTCACAGGTAGAGCCCCGTCCCGCTCGTCGGCTCGATGTTCTCGCTGGCCACGGCGTGCAGGTCGCGCTCCCGCAGGACGACGAACGTCCTGCCGTCGACCTCGACCTCGGCGTGGTCCTCGGGTCCGTAGAGGACGCGGTCGCCGACCTTGACCGTCCGCACGTGGTTGCCCGTGCCGTGGACGTCGCCCCAGGCCAACCGCTTCGACACCGATGCGGTCGCCGGGATCACGATGCCGCCGGTGCTGCGACGCTCGCCCTCGCCGGGGGTCGGCGAGACGAGCACGCGGTCGTGCAGCATCTGGATCTCCAGGCGGGGGTCCGACACGCCGGAATCGTACGGGGAGCCCGGTTCGCCCCCTCCGCCGGTTCTCCTCCGGCTCGCGGAGCGCCCGGTCCCGGGCATGAAGAAGCCCCGTGGCCCTGCCAGGTCGGGGGTCCGGCAGCGCCACGGGGCTCGTGATGGGTGTCGTGCGGGGTCGCGCGTTCGTTACCGGGATCCGGAGGTTCACTCGGGTGGGCTAGGTGGCTTCGCCTCGTGAGCAGTTTCCGCCCTATGCCACGGACTACTGCTCACGAGCGCGGAGCGCACCTACGGCCGGCCGAGCAGGAACCGCCCGAAGTGCGGCACCGTGAACGCGATCCAGCCGCGCTCGGCCGAGAACACCAGGCCCTTGCGCAGCAGGCTGTCCCGCGCCGGGGAGAGCGAGGAGGCCCGCTTGTCGAGGTGCTTGGCCAGCGCGGAGGTGAGCACCGGCTCGTCCCGGCCCTCGGCGAGCTCGGCCATGCCCTGCAGGTACTCACGCTCGGCCGGGGTGGCGCGCTCGTAGCGCGAGCCGAAGAAGCCGACGGCGAGCTCGGCACTCGCGTCGGGCGCCGCGACCCGCACGTCCTCGGCGTCGATCGGGCTCGCGACGGCGGCGTCCCAAGCGGCCTTGCCGTAGGCCTGCACGAAGTAGGGGTAGCCGCCGGAGACCTCGTAGAGCAGCTCGAGCGCCTCCTGCGTCAGCTTCGCGTCCTCGCGCTCCGCCGGTGCGGTGAGCGCGAAGTCGGCGTCGGCGCGGTCGAGCTGGCCGATACGCGCGTAGCGGAAGAGCCGCTCGGAGTAGGACTTCGAGGCCGACAGCACCGCGGGCAGGTGCGGCAGGCCGGCCCCGACGATGACGAGCGGGGCCCGGGACTGGGAGAGCTCGTGGCAGGCGGCGCACAGCGCCGAGACGTCGTCGACGCGCAGGTCCTGCATCTCGTCGATCAGCAGCGCGACCCCGACCCCGACGTCGCCGGCGAGCTCGGCCACCACGCCGAACAGCTCGACGAGGTCGATCTCGATGTCGCCGGAGTCGGCGCGGCCCGACTGCAGGGGCGCGTCGATGCCCGGCTGCCAGCGGTCCTTGAGCTTGGCGTCGGACGGGGTGGCCTTCAGGGCGAACGCCTTGAGGACGCCGAGGACCTCCTCGACGCGGTCGGGCGCGCGGTGGCGGACGGCGAGGTCGCGCACCGCGCGGTGCAGGGCGGCGGAGAGCGGGCGCCGCAGGTCGGCCTCGGGGCGGGCCTCGATCTTCCCGGCGCCCCATCCGGCCCGGACGGCCATCGAGCGCAGCTCGCCCAGCAGCACCGTCTTGCCGACCCCGCGCAGGCCGGTCAGCACCAGGCTGCGCTCGGGACGCCCGCGCGCGACCCGTTCGAGCACGACGTCGAACGCGTGCAGCTCCCGATCGCGTCCGGCCAGTTCGGGAGGGCGCTGGCCGGCGCCGGGGGCGAACGGGTTCCGGACCGGGTCCATGGGCACCTCCCGGGGTCGGGCTCCCGCCCGCGTCGTCTCCCTCGCAGCGTATGGGCCTCTCTAGTGATCACCCGATACATCGCGAGAAACCGCGATCGGCGTGTCGCGCGATCGGGTCGTATGGCGCCGTCTAGCGCTGGGCCGAGACGGCCGGATACGCCGCGATGGGACGGGTCAGCCGAGATCCCGACGCCACCTGTCGAGGCCCGGCCAGACGACCGCGGTGAGCATGCGCGCGAGCACGTCGGCCGGCGCCTCGTCGGTGGCAGGGTGGTCGGTCTCGGTGGTCGAGCTCCGCTTTGCTGCGTCTCCGGAGCCGAGCCACCAGTCCGTCAGCCCCTCCGCGGCGCCGACCAGCGTGTGCGCGATCGGCTCCGCCGCCCGGACGGACCCGCCGAGCTCCGGGGCGAGCAGTTCCGCCGCGCGCCGCACGATCCGGCGCCGGGCGACGTCGACCGGCCCGGCGAACTCCCCGGCCGAGGCCTGCCGGTACAGCACCGTCCAGCCCTGGCGGTGCGTGGTGACCGCGTGGAAGAACGCGCGCAGGGCCCGGTAGAGGCGGCCCTCGCCGTCGTCACCCGCGCCGGGATCCGCGGCGCCGACCGCCGCGGTCATCGTCGTCACGAGCCGCTCGGCCTCCCGGGCCAGGCACGCGGCGAACAGCTCGTCCTTCGTCCCGCCGTGTGCGTAGACCAGCGGCTTGGACACCCCGGCGCGTGCCGCGATCGCGTCCATCGAGGCGCCGTGCAGGCCCTCCTCGGAGAACACCGCGATCGCCGCGTCGAGCACCTGGCGTCGCCGCACCTCGGGGGCGAGGCGGCGACGCGCGGTCGGGGTCACGCTTGCAACTTACCTACTGGTGCGTAAAGTAGCGAGGGTTGGCGGGACCGGTGGTACCGGGCACCCGCCGCCCCACACGCGACGACGATGCCGGAGAGAACGCCGTGGCCGAGAAGATCGACGTGAACGAGCTGGGTCGCAGCGTCGACCTCAAGACGCTGTCCGACGACGAGCTGGTGGCGACGATGCGCGATGCGCTCGCCGAGCCCGAGGGTGCCAAGAACGTGGACGCCTCGGTGTTCGCACGGCTGGTCAAGGGTGCGAGCAAGTCCCAGCTCGAAGCCCTGATGAGCTCCGACGCGCGCCGTCCCGTGATCAACGCGATCTTCGGGCGGATGACCGAGTTCTACTCGTCGTCGGGAGCCACCGGGAAGCGCCAGGTCGTGCACTGGCACGTCACCGGCGCGCCGGGTGGCGGGAGCGACGACTACCAGACCGTCATGGCGGGGGGCGCCTGCTCGGTCGCGACGAGCCTGGACGAGGAGCCGCGCACCGAGCTGTTCATGAACGGCGCGGAGTTCCTCAAGGTCGTCACCAACAACGCCAACCCGATCACGCTGTTCATGACGCGCAAGCTCAAGGTGTCCGGCGACGTCGGGTTCGCCACCGCCCTGCAGAAGATGTTCACCATCCCGTCGGCCTGATCCGGCGTCGCGACGAAAGGCGGAAGACCATGGCGTTCTCGATGGAACTGTCCGAGGACCACACCGA
>JAVXWR010000411.1:0-4610 GCA_032230725.1 Actinomycetota bacterium | reverse complement strand
CCGGGCGTAGCCCACGACGGGGAGGCTGCCGGCGTCGCTCACCACGAGGGCATCGGGACCGGAGGAAAGTCCAATCGTCACCGGGTTCCGTTCCTTTTGCCCTGGTCAGCGCTCGTCGAGGCTGGTGCTCCGACCGGAGAACCATCCCATCGCAGCGCGAGGAGCACCAGGATGCCCGAGCCCACCGGCCCGACCCCCGGGTCGCGGCAGGACCGCCCCTTCCTGCCCGCGATGGGACCGGACGGCCTGCTGTGGGTCTACGACGTGATGACGTGGCTGCTCGGCGCGCGCCCCGCCCACCGGCGCCTGGTGGCCGCCGCCGGCCTCGCGCCCGGACAGACCGTCCTCGAGGTCGGGTGCGGCACCGGGAACCTGCTGCTCACCGCGGCCGCCGCGGCGCGGGGGACCGCCGTCGTGGGGCTCGACCCCGACCCCGCCGCCCTGGCACGTGCCCGGGCCAAGGTGGCACGCCGGGCGCCGTCGGTCCGCGTCGAGCAGGGCTTCGCCGACGAGCTGCCGCACCCCGACGGCAGCGTCGACCGCGTGCTGTCGGCCTTCATGTTCCACCACCTGCCCTCCGAGGCGAAGACGGCGATGCTGCGCGAGGTCCGGCGGGTCCTGGTCCCCGGCGGACAGCTGCTCCTGCTGGATTTCGAGGGCCACCCACGTCCGCCGCGCCTGGTGGCCTGGCTGCTCCGCCTGATGGGCCACGGACGGGGACAGCCTCACGAGCACACGCGGGAGCCGCTCACGCTGACCCCCAACGACCCGACGCTGGTCCGGCAGCTGCTCGGCGAGGCGGGCCTCGCCGAGGTCGCGCAGGTCGACACCGCGAGCAGCGCCTTCGGCCGCTGGAACCTCTACCGCGCCGTCCGGGCCCGCTGACTCAGAAGCGGTCCGGCGTGTCCAGCACCGGATAGGCCCGCACCTCGGGTGCTCCGGTGACACCCGCCTTCGACATGATCTCCTTGATGTCCTGCTGGGACTCGAAGAACCGGTGGAACGACTCGACATCGGGCCATTCGTCGACCACCACCGCGCTGCCGTCCGGGTCCTGCACGAACTGGTGGTGGATCGCACCGTGCCGCCGGCCGTCCTCGCTGATGGCGGACATCGTCGTGGTGTTGTCGAGAACGACCTTCTGCAGGGTCTCGGCGGGGACCGAGAACTTCATGGTGATGATGACGCTCATGTTGGACTCCGGTCAGCTGCGGGCGTACGTCTCGGCGGTCTTCGACTCGAACTCCAGCCCGACGACGGGTTCGTCCCCGACGACCCAGGCGTCGTGGCCCGGGGCGATGCGGTAGGCGCTGCCGGGGACGAGGTCGGCCTCGGTCCCGTCGTCGGCGAGGACGTGCAACCGCCCGGCGACGAGGTAGCCCAGGTGCGGGGCCTGGCAGCTGCCCGTCCCGACGACGGGCTTGATGCACTCGGACCAGCGCCAGCCGGGCTGGAGCGTCATCCGGGCGATGGTGGCGTCGCCCAGGGCCACGACCTCGAGGGTCGTGCGGTCGGGCGTCCTCGTCTCGTCCGGCGCGTCCATGCGCCTGACGTCGATGGTGGTCATCTCTCCTCCGATCTCCTCGTCGCCCCGGTCAGGAGGGCATCTGGGCGCGGACGACGTCGAGGTTGCGGAAGGTGATCTCGCCGTCGACCAGCGAGCTCATCCGCTCGGCGATCGCCGCCGTGGCGGGGTGCTTCGAATTCGTCATCGCGTCCTCGTAGCCGGGGAACTCGACGACCTCCATGAGCGTGCCCGGGCGGTCACGGTCGGCGCCCAGGACGAACCAGCGCGCGGTGCGCTCGGCGCCGATGTCGCGCAGCCAGTCCGAGACCGCCTCGTCGAAGTCCTCGAGGCGGTTCGTGCAGAACTCCATGATCTGCAGGAACGCCCCCGGCGCGGTGTCGAGGGGTGCGTCGCGCAGTCCGGCGCGTATGCCCTCGCGCAGCTCGGCGTCGTCGGTGTGTCCGTGCACGGCGACCGCATGCTGGACGGCCGCCGCAACGACCTCGTCCGCCGCGCCCGTGAGGGTCAGCGTGCATCCGCTGTCGCTGGGCATCTCCCGGCAGTCGACGATCTTGCGGGCCATGACGGTCCTCTCGCTGAGTGGCGTGGATCACACTATCGTACTAACAGCTAGGTATCCGTGTCATCAGGTAACCTCATGAGTATGGTCGAGCACTCGGGGTTCACCCGAGCGGTCCGGGACCTGGTCCTGGCGGGCGAGCGGTTCCGCGCCCGGGCCGGCCGCCGTCGTGGCCTCAGCCCGACCTCGGTCACGGTGATGACGACGCTGCTCCTCGACGGCGCCCGTGGGCCGTCCGAGCTCGCCGGTCTGCTCGACATCACGACTGCCTCGGTCACCGAGCTGATCGACCGGCTGGAGGGCCTCGGCTTCGTGCTACGCCGGCCGCATCCCGGGGACCGTCGCCGGTTGCTCATCGAGCTCACCGACCGCGGCGAACGCGAGATCGAGGAGGTGTTCGAGGCCTTCACCGCACGCGTGGAGGGATCGAGCGGCGCCATGGACGCCGGCGCGCGGGAGGTCGTCCTCGACTTCGTCCATGCGGTCCGCCGCAACCTCGGGGAGGATGATCGCGAAAACGGCGCCGACGCGGCGTCGTGAGTGTCGTCGCGGGGCAACCGGGGGCATGACGTCGCACGCCTCCGGCCCGGACCGCCCGATCCCGGCCCCGGAGCGTTGACCCCGGTGCGACTGGCCACGTTCAACCTGCTGCACGGCCGGTCCCCGCACGACGGCGTCGTCGACCCCGGGCGGCTGCACACCAGTGCGACGGAGCTGGACGCCGACGTGCTCGCGCTGCAGGAGGTCGACCGCGGGCAGGACCGGTCGGGCCACGTCGACCAGACCGCGCTCGTCGCGGAGGCACTCGGCGCCGAGCACGCCCGCTTCGCCCCGGCGGTGATCGGCACCCCGGGGCGGGAGTGGCGCGCCGCACGGCCGGCCGACGACACGACGGACCCTGCCTACGGCGTCGGACTGGTCAGTCGCCACCCCGTCGCGCGCTGGCGGCGCCTCGCCCTGGGCGGCTCCCCGGCGCTGCTGCCCGCGCTCGTCGACGGCCGGCGTCTCGCCGTCGTGCGCGACGAGCCCCGGGTGGCGCTGGCCGCGGTGCTGGCGCCCCCGGCGCCGGTCGCGACGGTGGTGGCCGTGCACCTCTCGTTCGCCCCGGGGGTCAACGTCCTGCAGCTGCTGCGCCTCGCCCGCGCGCTGCGCGACGCCCCGCGCCCGGTCGTCCTCCTCGGGGACCTCAACCTCCCCGGTCCCGTCCCGACGGCGGTGCTCGCGGGGTGGCGCTCCCTCGGGCGCGCGGTCACCTTCCCGACGACTGCGCCGTCGCTGCAGCTCGACCACGCCCTCGCCCGCGACGACCCGACGCGACCGCTGCCCGTCGTCGAGCGGGCGTTCGCGATGCCCGTCGCGGTGTCCGACCACCGCGCCCTCGTCGTCGACCTCGGGCGGTGAGCGACCGGATCAGGCGCGGAGGTCGGACTGCCAGCGCTCCTCGACGCGCCCGAACTTCCACACGGCCAGGGCCCCGACCCAGGCGAGGACGAAGAGCCCGACGATGACGAAGCCGACGTTGCCCAGGTCGAGGTCGGCGATCCAGGCGAGCGGCCCGGTCCGGACGTCGAGCCGGTCGGCGAGGATCGAGATCAGCTCGATGACCCCGATGACGAGCGCGACGACCACCGACAGCGTCGTGATCGTGATGTTGTAGAAGACCTTGCGCACGGGGCGCATGAACGCCCAGCCGTAGGCCACGCACATGAACGCGCCGTCGAGGGCGTCGAAGAGACTCATGCCGGCGGCGAAGAGGACCGGCAGCACGAGGATCGCCCACCAGGGCAGGGTCGCGGCGGCGACGCCACCGGCCAGGACGAGCAGCGAGATCTCGCTGGCGGTGTCGAAGCCGAGCCCGAACAGCATCCCGGTCGGGTACATGTGCGCGGGCTTGCGGACGGCCCTGGTGACGCGCCCGAGGATGCGGTTCATGAAGCCGCGCTCGTCGAGGTGGCGCTCGAGCTCGGCCTCGTCGTAGTCGCCGTGGCGCATCCGACGGAAGATCCGCACGATGCCGACGAGCACCACCAGGTTGATGACGCCGATCAGGACGAGGAACAGGCCGCTGACCGCGGTACCGACGAGGCCGCCGACGACCTTGAGCGGCGAGTCGTCGTCGCCGATCTCCGTGGTCACCGCCCGGACGCCCAGCCCGAGCAGGAGGACGAGCACGAACACGATCGTCGAGTGGCCCAGCGAGAACCAGAACCCGACGGTGAGCGGTCGGGGGCGGGTCGTGTCGGGCCCGTCGGCGCCCTCGCGGTCGGCCAGCAGCTTCCGGGTGGTGTTGTCGATGGCCGCGATGTGGTCGGCGTCGAAGGCGTGCCGCATCCCGAGCAGGTAGGCGGTCAGACCGAGACCGAGGCCGAACACCCCGGCCCCGCCCAGGTGGTAGTGCGCGGGGGCGATGAAGACGGCGAGGGTGCCCCATCCGAACACGTGCAGCAGCAGGACGAAGCCGGCCATCCCGCCCACGGAGCGCTTCTCGGGGTGGGTGAGGGCGAAGCGGCGCGGGGGAGCGGG
>JAVXWR010000154.1:0-5041 GCA_032230725.1 Actinomycetota bacterium | reverse complement strand
CACCGTGTCAGGGGCTCCACATCCCTTCGATGGTCTCGGGCGCCGATCGGGTCCCCACCGGAGCCCTCGAGAAGATCAACAGCCCTCCATGGCTTTCCGGGACCCCCTCGAACAGCCACTCAGGGCTGTTGATCATCGAAGCGCGGGCCGCGGCGGCGGCGCGGGAGAGGCGGCGGCGCGGCGCGGGAGAGGCAGCGGCGCGGGAGAGGCGGCGGGCCGACGCGCCGTGGTGAGGTGACACCGTGCCGCCCTCGACCGCGCCAGGGTCAGACACCACCTGGCCCCGCGTCCTCGCGCGCCGGTCCCGCCGGCACTTCCTGACCGGTCCGCCCGCGGCGACGCCCCACGAGGTCGCGGAGCGCCTGCTCGGCGTCCAGGCCCAGGTCCCGTCCTGTGCGGAGGAGGCGGTGGCGGTGCGCGGCCCGGCCCCGACCACCGTCCGCGCTGAGCTCGCCGAGGGAACGCTCCTGCGCACCTGGGCGGCCCGCGGCACGCTCCACCTGCTGACCGCGGACGCCGCGCCCGCGCAGCTCGCCCTGCTCGCGGCGGCGCGCACCTGGGAGAAGGGGGCCTGGCAGCGGCAGTTCGCGACGGCGGCCGAGATCGGACGCCTCGCCGAGCTGGTCGCGACGATCCTGCCCGGGCGCTCGCTGACCCGCGACGAACTGGTCGCCGAGCTGGACCGCCACGTCACTCCCGAGCTGGCCGAGCGGCTCGGGTCGGGCTGGGGCACGCTCCTGAAGCCCCTCGCCTGGCAGGGCCTGATCGTCAACGGCGAACCCCGCGGCAGCCGTCCGACCTTCACCGACCCCGCCACGTGGACCGGCCGCCCCTTCGTGCTGCCCGCCACCGACGAGGCCGCACGTCTCCTCGTGCCCGCCTACCTCGACGTCTTCGGCCCGGCGAGCCCGACGGCGTTCGACGCCTGGCTGCTGCGCGGCGGGACACGGCGTCCGACGCTGCGCCGGTGGTTCGCCGAGCTGGTCGAGGACGGCGTCATCGCGCCGGTCACGGTCCACGACGACGAACGGACCGACACGGGGGGCGAGCAGCGCTACGCGCGGGTGGCCGACCTCGACGAGCTCGCCGACCCCCACGACACCGACCCCCACGACACCGACGACGAGCAGGTCCGCCTGCTGCCCGCCTTCGACCAGTGGGTCCTCGGACCCGGCACCGGCGAGGCTGCCGTCCTCGCGCCCCGGCACCGCGCGCGGGTGAGCCGGGCGGCCGGCTGGATCGCGCCGGTCGTCGTCCACCGCGGGCGGATCGTCGGGACCTGGGAGGACGAGGACACCGAGCCGGAATGGTTCGACGGCGAGCGGCTTCCCTCGGCGGGCGCCCTGGCCACCGAGCGTGAGCGCCGACGACGGCTGCTCGCGGCCCGCAGGTGACGTGGCAGGCACCACGGCACGGGTTCCCCGACGATCGACTTCGGGTATCAGGCACGACAGCGGGTGGATGCTGACCCGGAACCGAGATCGTGAGAGGGGACCGCCGTGAGCGACGCCGACAAGGCCGAGAACAAGGGCGAGGAGCTCAAGGGCAAGGCCAAGGAGGCCGCCGGGAGCGCCGTGGGCAACGAGTCCCTCGAGGCCGAGGGCAAGGGCGACCAGGCAAAGGGCAACATCAAGCAGGCCGGCGAGAAGGTCAAGGACGTCTTCAAGTCCTGAGCGCGTTCCTCCCCGTCGACGGCGCCCGCGGCCTCACGGCCCGGGCGCCGTCGTGCGTTCGCCTCCGCCCGCCCGCCCGGAGCGCTGTCACTCGCCGCTGCTCGACACGACCGGGCAGGTCCATCCGGGTGATGCCCGACGAACCCGACCATCGGGCGAAACGCCGTGGAGTTACCGTCCGCGGGTGTCCGACCAGCATCGCGAGTCCCCGCCGGCGGACGTGGTCGTCGTCGGAGCGGGCATCGTCGGGCTGTCGAGCGCACTGTCCCTCGCGGAGGCCGGCCACCGGGTGCGGGTGTGGACCGCGGACGACCCGACGGCGACCGCCTCCGCGCACGCGGGCGGCGTGTGGAAACCCACCTTCCAGGCACCGCTGGCCGGGTCGCTGGTCCGGGCGTCATGCTCCCTCGCCCAGTACCGGCGCCTGGCCGCCGACCCGGGCACGGGCGTCCGGATGGTCGACGCCGTCACCGTCGGTGAGGTCCCCGACCGGCACGCCCTCCCCCCGCAGCTGCGGATGCTCCCGGACCTCGGCGTCGCGACGAACCTGCCGCCGGGCTTCGACCGCGGACTGGGCCACCGGTCCCCCGTCATCGACCTGCCGCGTCACATCCGGTGGATGCGCGACCGGCTCGGCGTGCTCGGCGCAAGCGTCGAGATCCGCCGGATCGGAGCGCTCGACGAGGCCCTCGCCGAGGCCTCCGTCGTCGTGCTGGCCGCCGGCCTCGGGGCGCGCGAGCTGGCGGACGACCCGACCGTGCGCCCGCTCTTCTCGCAGTACGTGGTGACCGACAACCCCGGGGTGCACCGCGTCCTCGCCGAGATCTCCGACGCGCGCCGGTGGACGTCGATCATCCCGCAGGTCGACCGCGTCCACCTCGGGGGCGTCCGCGTGCCGGGCCGCACCGACGCGACCCCCGACCGGGAGGAGGCCCGGGAGATCCTGCGCCGCTGCCGCGAGGCGGAACCCGCGCTGCAGGACGCGACCGTGCTGCGCATCGACACCGGCGTCCTGCCGGCCCGTCCGACGACGAGGGTGGAGGCCGAGCCGCGCGACAGCGGCCTCGTCGTGCACAACTACGGCCACGGCGGCAGCGGGCTGTCGCTGTGCTGGGGCACGGCGTCCGAGGTGGTCCGGCTGGTCGCCGCACACCACGGGTCCGCCGTCGGGCGCCCCTCCACCTGACCCGCCGGGCCGGCGCGGATCCGGTCTCAGAACGGTCGGCGGCCGACCCGCGAGGCCCGGGCCGGGCGGGCGTCCTCGCCACGGGCGCGGCGCCCGGCGTCGCGCAGCACCTCCACCAGGCGGTCGCCGCTGCGGCGTCCGGTCACCGGGTCGAGGCGGTCGTGCACGAGCGGGTTGGGGTGCGGCGCCCGGGACACCGTGGCCGTCCGCAGCTGCCAGGGGACGCGGCCGCCACGGCCCAGCACCGCCCACGCCTTGGCCGCGGGCGCACCGAGCAGGACCACCTCGCGCGGCGGCGGACCGAGCAGGTCGAGGAACTCCCCGAGCCGGGGCGCCGCCCGCACCACCTCCCCCGCGAGCCGTCGGGGGCCGTGGGTCGGGTTCGCGATCCACCACGGCACGAGGTGCCAGTGCAGCGTCACCTCGTGCTCGAGCCCTGCGCGGTCGGCCGCGCGGTAGAGGTTGGCCGACACCGCGTCGTTCGCGTACCGACTGACGAACCCGCAGCCGTCCTCGGCGTCGGCGGCCGGTTCGGCGAGGAGGAGCAGCACCCCGGTCCCGTCGCCGGCGGCGGTCGGGTCGACGTAGGGGATGTTCTCCAGCGTGGCGTCGCGCAGCCGGTCGACCCAGCGGTTGAGCCGCCCGGCCCCGCCGTCGTGGCGTCGCGCCCACCAGTAGGCGTGCCTCTCGGGGGCGAGCTCCCGGCTGAACAGTTCGTCGCGCCGGTGCGCGAGCCGGTTCCAGACGAGCTCGGGGCTGCGTGCGCCCGCCGTCCGTGCCACGCCCCCCAGCGTAGGTGCGCGAAGATGGCTGTGTGCTGCTCCCGGTCGGCCCTGAGCTCGTCCCCCGCGGGCGGGCCGTGCTCGCGACCCGGACCTGACGCGGTGGCCGACGACCTCGTCGTGCGCCTGCACGGCGGACCGGATCGGGACGGGGAGATCGACGCGGGCGGCCTCGTCGCGCTGGTCGGAGCCCTGCAGCTGCTCATGACCCGGATCGCGCGCCACCTCGTGGACCAGACGCGTCCCGGACGCAGCGCCGGGGTGGTCGAGCGCGCCGCGCGGGTCCGACTCGTCGGCCTGGACCCGCAGACGACGGTGCTGCGCTTCGCGGTCGGCGAGGACGACGTGCTCGGCGAGGGGCTGGAGCAGGAGGTCACCGACGCACTGTTCGAGCTGGTCCGCGGCCTGTGGAACGAGAGTCCGCCGGTGTGGACCACGCCGCTGCTCGGCGACGCCTGCGTCGATCTGCTCGAGGCGCTGGCCCGCACCTCCCGCACGGCCTCGCTCGGCGGGAGCCGGTTCCGCGAGGCGAGCTTCCGGCCCGAGGACCTCTCCCGGGCGCGGTGGCCGCGCTCCGATCCGCCACGGAGCTACGGCCCCGCCGAGACGGTGCGCGGGCGACTCGACCGGGTCGACCTGCGGCGCGGCATCGTCCGGCTCCTCGACGACGCCGGGCGCGACGTCGTCGTCGAAGGCGTGGTCCCGGAGACCGACCCGGCCCTGTTCGACGGGGCGCCCGACCCGGCGGCGGTCGCGGGGCTGCTCGGGCAGCAGGTGGTGGTCACCGGGCCCGCCAGCCACGGCCCGGGGGGACTGCGCCTGCGTGGCGCGACGATCCGGCGCGCCGCAGCGGGAACCGATCCGGGGCGGGCGGCCTCCAAGGAGTGACACCGACTCCCGGAGGCCTCCCATGACCGTGCCCCGTCCCGTGACGGCCGCGTGCCGCGCCGACCTCGTCCGGGCCCCGGGGTGAGGCGGCCGACCCGGCGGGCCGGGCCCCGCCGTCGCCCCGTGCGGGTCGCCGGAGACCTCGAGCGCGCGGACCGGCGGCGGTGGGAGGCCGCGCTGGCGGCCGCGCGCGAGGCGGCCCGGATCACCGACCACCCCGACGACGAGCTCGTCGTCCAGCTCCCGCCGCCGTTCCTCGAGAGCGGCGCGCTGCCCCGCCTGGTGGTCGGCGACGAGATCGAGGCCGCGCCCGCGCTCTTCGTCGCCACGGTGCGGGCGTCGGTCCCGGGGCCGTCGGGCTGGACGGTCGACGAGCTCGGGCTCGTCGACGCGATCGGGACCGTGCTCACCTCGCTGCCCGGCGGCGGGGACGCGACCGACGGGCCGGTCTCGCCGGTCAGCGTCCTCGACGCGGGCGGGCGGCTCTTCCCGCTGTTCTGGTCGACCACGCC
>JAVXWR010000408.1:0-4100 GCA_032230725.1 Actinomycetota bacterium | reverse complement strand
CCGGGGTGGCACGCCGAGTGCGCCGCGATGGCGCTCTCCGTGCTCGGGCCCGCCGTCGACCTCCACGTCGGCGGAGCGGACCTCCGCCACCCCCATCACGCGTGCATGGCCGCGATGGCCGAGGCCGTCACCGGGGTGCGGCCGTTCGCTCGGGCGCGGCTGCACGTGGGCACGGTGCGTGTGGACGGCGCGAAGATGGCGAAGTCGGCCGGGAACCTGATGCTCGTCGCCGACCTCCTCGAGACCCACCCGGCCGCCGCGGTGCGCCTGTTGCTGCTCGACCGACCCTGGGCGCAGGCGTGGGACGTCGAGCCCGGCGCGCTCGACGCCGCCGCGGCTCGTCTCGAGCGGCTCTTCGCCGCGGCCGCGCGGCACGTCGACGGGAGCACCGCCGCGGGGGCCGTGGTGGCCGCGCTGCTCGACGACCTCGACGTCCCCGCGGCCCTCGCCATCGCCGAGGACGAGGGCGGCGAGGCCGCGCGGACGGCCCTCTCGGTGCTCGGCCTGGCCTGAATCGCGGTGTTACGGGTGATACGCGTGTGACACGCGGGCCGGATGTGCTGAATTCCCGGTCCTCCACTGCCTACGGTGTGCCGCGGGTGCGGCCGTCCGCTGCGCCGGGGGAGGCGGAGGAGGGCGTGATGCGCTGGGGCAGTCCCGACGAGGTGACCCTGAAGCCGCCGGAGAAGCGTGCGGCGGCGAACGGTTCCGGCCCGCAGCCGGACGCCGCAGCGCGGGAACGGGGCACCGGCGCGACGCTGGTGGCGGACCCGCATCCCGAGGCCGCGGAAGCTCCCGCCCCCCGTCGCTCGCCGGAGAACGAGCCCGACGACCGCGCCGATGCTCCCGAGGCGTCGTCGCCGGGCGCGCCCGCGACCTCCGCGCCCGCGTCGCCGCCCCGCCCGGCCCCGCCGCAGGCGCCGGCAGCCCCCGTGGACGACCGTCGTCGCCCTGCAGCCGAGGGCCGCCGTCTGTCGTGGGGTCGCCGCCCCTCGCCCGGGAAGCCGCCGGCCGCAGCTCCGCGCCCGGACGACGCCCCGGCCTCCCGCGTCGACGCCGAGCGCCCGCCGATGCTGGGCGTCCCGCCGTGGCGGGCCGCCGGCGAGGTGCCGCCCCGGACCGGGAACGACACCCGCACCGCGACGCCCCCGGCCTCCGGCTCCGGCTCCGGCTCCGGCGGAGGATCGACGAAGTCGGCAGGCGCCCCGTCCTCCGGACAGGGTCCTTCCGGGCCTCCGCCGAAGCCCGACGAGGCTCCGGCCACCGACAGCGCCGCGACCGTGTCCTCCGGACAGGGTGCTGCCGGAGCTTCGCCGAAGCCCGCCGAGGCTCCGGCCACCGGCGAGCCGGGAACCGTGTCCAACGGACGGGGTTCCGCGGGCACGGTGGCCGGGCGCGGTGTGGCCGGTGCGGCGGTGGGCGGTGCGGCGGTGGGCGGTGCAGCGGCGGCTGCGACCTCCCGGACGACGAAGGCGCCGAGCGAGCGGGACACGCTGCCCGAGGGTCGGCGCCGGCCGAGCGCGCCGGACACGATCCGGATCGGGCAGCAGCGGAACGGTGACGGCGGAACCGAGTCGTCACGACTCGGTTCCGCCACACCGAAGTCGGCCGAGAGGCGGGGCGCGGGCGTCCCGGGCGCGGTGGCCGCGGGTGCGGCGGTCGCCGGCAGCTCGACGGAGGGGACCGCCGCGGACGAATCCGCGGCGACGGCGACGGCTGGTCCAACCGCGAATCCCTCGCCGACGAAGAAGGCCCCGCCGAGAGAGCCGGACACGGTGCGGACGGGTCGGGCACGGCGGTCGGCCGAGCGCTCGCCCGGGTCCTCGCGACCCGCGGGGTGGGCGGCCGGAGCGGCCGCCGGCGCCGCGGTCGCCGCCGGCACGGCGTCCTCGACCACCCCGAAGGAGGAGTCGGCCGGGACCAGGACGACGGACCCGGCGGCCACCGCGACGACCGCGACGACCGCGACGACCGCATCCGCCACCGCGACGGCGGCGGCACCTGCGAAGGCCGCCCCGGGCCAGAAGGTCCCGCCCACGGGCACGGCCGTGACCACCGAGAAGGCCGCGTCGACGACCGCGACCGCTGCGAACGTCGTCGAGCCGACCGCGGCGGAGCGCACCGACGCGATCGTCCCGGTCGTGGACCCGGACACCGAGCCCGAGGAGGCGCAGCCGCGGCCCGGGGTCGTGCGGGACCGCCGCCGTCGTCGTCGGGTGCTCTTCGCCTTCATCCTGGCGGCGCTCGTGCTGGCGGCGTTCCTCGGGCTCGTCGCCCTCGTGACGAGCCACAGCGGGACGGCGCCGCCGCGGGCGTCGCCGAACCCGGTCCTGACCATCCCCGAGAGCCCGCCGGCCCCGCCGCCCGCGCCGCCGCAGCTGCCGCGCGGCGGGACGACGATCTTCCCGAACTACCGGGTCGTCGCCTACTACGGCACGGCCGACACGGACCGGCTCGGCGTCCTCGGCGCCGGGACCCCCGAACAGGCCGCCGACAAGCTCGAGCAGGCCGCTGCGCCGTTCGCCACGTCGGGGCGCACGGTGGTGCCGGCGATGGAGCTGATCGTCGGGGTCGCGGACGGCGGCCCCGGCCCGGACGGCGACTACCACCACGACATCGACCAGGGCTCCGCGAGGCGGTACCTCGCGGCGGCGCGGGCCCACCAGCAGCTGATGATCATCGACATCCAGCCCGGTCGCTCCGACTTCATGACGGCGGTGAAGCCGTGGGAGAGCCTGCTGCACGAGCCCGACGTGAGCCTGGCGCTCGACCCCGAGTGGCGGATGCCGCCCGGCGCGGTCCCGGGCAAGCAGATCGGCACGGTATCCGCCGACGAGGTCAACCAGGTCTCGACATGGCTCGCCGAGATCGTGCGCACGGCCGACCTCCCGCAGAAGCTGTTCGTGGTGCACCAGTTCACCTCGAACATGATCACCGACCCGGAGCGCCTGCAGACCCCGCCGCAGCTGGCGGTGGTGCAGCACGTCGATGGCTTCGGGGCGCCGCCGAACAAGCTCGGCAAGTACAAGGACCTGCAGCGCCCACAGCAGATGCACCTCGGGTTCAAGCTCTTCTACACCCAGGACACGCCGGTGCTCACCCCGGCGCAGGCCCTCGCCCTCCAGCCGGCCCCGGACCTCGTCACGTACCAGTAGCCCGGCCGCGGAACCGGTTCGCGCAGCCTCGTTAGGCTCGGTCCATGGCACGAGGCGTCACGCGGATGTCCGATCTGTTCCTGCGCACCCTGCGCGAGGACCCGGCCGACGCCGAGGTGCCCAGCCACAAGCTGCTGGTGCGCGCCGGCTACGTCCGCCGGATCGCGCCCGGGATCTACTCCTGGCTGCCGCTGGGCATGCGGGTGCTGCGCAACATCGAGCGCATCGTCCGCGAGGAGATGGACGCCATCGGCGGCCAGGAGGTGCACTTCCCCGCGCTGCTGCCCAAGGAGCCCTACGAGGCCACCGGGCGCTGGACCGAGTACGGCGACGCGCTCTTCCGGCTCAAGGACCGCAAGAAGGCGGACTACCTGCTCGGGCCCACCCACGAGGAGCTCTTCACGCTCATGGTGAAGGGGGAGACCTCGTCGTACCGGGACTTCCCGATCACGCTCTACCAGATCCAGACCAAGTACCGGGACGAGGAGCGGCCCCGCGCGGGCATCCTGCGCGGGCGCGAGTTCGTCATGAAGGACTCGTACTCGTTCGACCTCTCCGACGACGGCCTGGTCGAGTCCTACGCCGCGCACCGCATCGCCTACCGGCGGATCTTCTCCCGCCTCGGCCTCGAGATCCAGATCGTCTCGGCGATGTCCGGGGCGATGGGCGGTTCGGCGTCGGAGGAGTTCCTCGCGCCCTGCGAGACCGGGGAGGACACCTACGTCCGCTGCCTGGAGTCGGGCTACGCCGCGAACGTCGAGGCCGTGACGACGCCCGCGCCGCCCGAGCGGTCGATCGCGGACCAGCCCGAGGCGGTCGTGAACGACACCCCGGCCACGCCGACGATCGACACGCTCGTCGCGCACGTCAACACCCTCGGCCTGGGCCGGACCTTCACCGCGGCGGACACGCTCAAGAACGTCATGGTCAAGACGCGGATGCCGG
>JAVXWR010000121.1:0-3903 GCA_032230725.1 Actinomycetota bacterium | reverse complement strand
GACCTGGGCCCGCGCATCGCCTACGCGATCCTGCCGATCAAGGGCAAGGGCACCCCGCAGTGGGGCTACGCCTGGGTCCCGGTCCTCGGGCCGCTGGTCGGCGGGTCACTCGCGGCCCTCCTGTCCCTCGTGCTGCCTGCCACGAGCTGACAGGATCGGCCTCCCCCGGCCTCCTCCCCAACCCTCCCCCTGAGCTTCCAGGAGCGGTATCGATGACCCAGTACGTCGCGGCGATCGACCAGGGCACGACCTCGACCCGGTGCATGATCTTCGACCACTCCGGGCGGGTCGTCGCCGTCGACCAGCTCGAGCACCAGCAGATCTTCCCGAAGGCCGGGTGGGTCGAGCACGACGCCGCGGAGATCTGGGGCAACACCCGCCAGGTCTGCGGGGGCGCCCTCGCGCGGGCCGACCTCGACGCGTCGAGCATCGCCGCCGTCGGGATCACCAACCAGCGCGAGACCACCGTCGTGTGGGACAAGGCGACCGGCGAGCCCATCCACAACGCGATCGTCTGGCAGGACACCCGGACCCAGGAAATCTGCGACGAGCTCGGGGCACTCGGCGGCGGCGCCGAGCGCTACCGCGCGAGGACGGGCCTGCCGCTCGCCACCTACTTCGCCGGACCGAAGGCCCGGTGGATCCTCGACCACGTCGACGGCGCCCGCGAACGCGCGGAGCGCGGCGAGCTGGCGTTCGGGACCATGGACACCTGGGTGCTCTGGAATGCCACGGGCGGCGTCGAGGGCGGGCTGCACGTCACCGACCCCACCAACGCGTCGCGCACGCTGCTGATGAACATCGACACCCTGGAGTGGGACCCCGAACTCTGCGAGGAGATCGGCGTCCCGATGGCGATGCTGCCGGAGATCCGGTCGTCCTCGGAGAACTACGGGCCGATCCGCGCCCGGGGCACGTTCCGCGACGTCCCGGTGGCCGGCATCCTCGGCGACCAGCAGGCGGCGACGTTCGGGCAGGCCTGCCTCGAGGTGGGCGAGGCCAAGAACACCTACGGCACCGGCAACTTCGTGCTGCTCAACACCGGGACCGAGAAGGTCGAGTCGAAGAACGGCCTGCTCACCACGGTCTGCTACAAGATCGGCGACGCGCCGCAGATCTACGCCCTCGAGGGCTCGATCGCGGTCACCGGCTCACTCGTGCAGTGGATGCGCGACAACCTCGGGATCATCTCCTCCGCCCCGGAGATCGAGGAGCTCGCCAAGACGGTCGACGACAACGGCGGCGCCTACTTCGTGCCCGCCTTCTCCGGCCTGTTCGCGCCGTACTGGCGCTCGGACGCCCGCGGCGTCGTCGTCGGGCTCACCCGCTACGTCAACAAGGGACACCTCGCGCGGGCGGTGCTGGAGGCCACCGCGTTCCAGACCCGCGAGGTCATCGACGCCATGAACGCCGACTCCGGGGTGCCGCTCACGACGCTCAAGGTCGACGGCGGCATGGTCGGCAACGAGGTGCTCATGCAGTTCCAGGCCGACCTGCTCGGCGTCGAGGTCGTCCGCCCGGTGGTCTCGGAGACGACGGCGCTGGGCGCGGCCTACGCGGCCGGGCTCGCCGTCGGGTTCTGGGAGTCCGAGCAGGACATCCGCGACAACTGGGCCCAGGACAAGGTGTGGGAGCCGTCGATGGACCCGGCCGAGCGCGACCGCCTCTACGCGGAGTGGAAGAAGGCGGTCACGCGGACGTTCGACTGGGCGTAGGGCGGACCCCATGTGAACAGATTTGGCCGCCGGAACGACCAAATCTGTTCACATGGCCGCAGGCCACCTAATCGAGGTCGTCGTGCTGCATCAGGCGACGACCCGCCTCGGTGACCGACCCGGACAGTGACGGGTAGATCGAGAACGTGTGGGCGAGGTCGTCCACCGTGAGGTTGTTCTGCACCGCCATGGCCAGCGGCAGGATCAGCTCGCTCGCGACCGGTGCGACGATCACACCCCCGATCACCACGCCCGTCGCGGGCCGGCAGAACACCTTGACGAAGCCCCGGGAGAGGGCCGACATCTTGGCGCGCGGATTCGTGCCCAGCGGCAGCAGCACCTCGCGCGCGGCGAACTCCCCGGACTCGACCTGCTTGTGCCCGATGCCGACGGTCGCGACCTCGGGGCGGGTGAACACCGCCGAGGCGACCGTCTTGAGCCGCAGCGGACCGACCCCCTCGCCGAGGGCGTGCCACATCGCGATCCGGCCCTGCATCGCCGCGACCGAGGCGAGCGGGAGGAGGCCGGTGCAGTCGCCGGCCGCGTAGACGCCGGGAACCGACGTGCGCGACACGCGGTCGACGTCGATGTGGCCGGAGTCGCGGAGCTCGAGCCCGATCTCCTCGCACCCGAGGTCGCCGGTGTTCGGCACCGACCCGACGGTCATCAGGGCGTGCGAACCGGTCACCTCGCGGCCGTCGGAGAGGGTGACCCGCACGCCCTCCGAGGTCGCGACGACCTTGTCGGCCCGCGACCGCGGCTCGATCGTCACCCCCCGCTCGGCGAAGACCTCCTCGAGCGTCGCGGCGGCGTCCGGGTCCTCGTGCGGGAGCACCCGGTCCCGGCTGGAGATCAGCGTCACCGGGACACCCAGCTCGGCGTACGCGGAGACGAACTCGGCGCCGGTGACGCCCGAGCCGACGACGACCAGGCGCTCCGGCAGCGACTCGAGGTCGTAGAGCTGGCGCCAGGTCAGGATGCGCCGGCCGTCGGGCACCGCGTCGGGCAGCACGCGCGGGGAGGCCCCGGTGGCGATCAGGGCGACGTCGGCGGTGACGACCTCGCTGTGCCCGTCGCCGTGGGTGATCTCGATCTCGTGGGTGGCGCTGTGGATGTCGCTGCGCCGGAAACGTCCGCGTCCGTCGCACACCCGGACCCCGGCGCGCTCCACCGTCGCCCTGATGTCCGACGACTGCGCCAGGGCCAGGTCCTTGACGCGGCTGTTGACGCGCGGCAGGTCGACGACGGCCTCGTCGGACTCGACCTCGATCCCCATCTCGGCGTTGCGCCGAAAGCCCGCACGGACGCCGGCCGAGGCGATGAAGGTCTTCGACGGCACGCAGTCGTAGGCCACGCAGTTCCCGCCGAGACTGTCCTCCTCGACCAGGACCACGTCGGCCTCGTGCTGTGACGCGACGAGGGCCGCCTCGTACCCGGCGGGGCCGCCGCCGAGGATGACGATGCGGGTCATGGGACGTCCTCCGTGTTCGGGGGTGGCTCCGGGACGGGTGCCCGGCCGCGGGGTGGTGAGCGCGGGCGGTGGTGGGGGGTGCCCGATGCGCCGGTCACGGACCATCCTGCCCGTTCGGCGTCACGAGCGTGGTTCCGACGTCGGTCACCCCACGTCGTCGTGGATACCCTGTCCGCCGTGCCGCTCTACGCCGCCTACGGGTCGAACATGGACCCCGCGCAGATGATGCAACGCGCGCCCCACTCCCCCGTGTCGGGGACCGGCTGGCTCGAGGGCTGGCGCATCACCTTCGGGGGCGAGGACCTCGGGTGGGAGGGCGCGTTGTCCACCGTGGTCGAGGACCCCACCTCACGGGTGTTCGTCGTGCTCTACGACGTGAGCCCCCTCGACGTCGACCAGCTCGACAGCTGGGAGGGCGGCGAGCTCGGCATGCACAAGAAGCTGCGGCTGCGCATCCAGACCATGGACGGCCCCCAGCTGGCCTGGGTCTACGTGCTGGACGCGTACGAGGGCGGCCTGCCCTCCGCCCGCTACATCGGGGTGCTCTCCGACGCCGCCGAGGCCGCCGGTGCCCCCGACGACTACGTGCGTGCGCTGCGTGAGCGCCCCTGCCGTTCGGTGGGACCCGGCACCGCCTCGCCGTAGGCGCCGATCGCTCCGTCGAGGGGCACACCGCGCAGGTTCCGGGTCACTCCGACCTGCCCGAAGTGCCCCTCG